>NZ_JBFBBZ010000005.1:81622-138326 GCF_040682935.1 Amycolatopsis sp. NPDC051061 | reverse complement strand
CCCTACCCTTTTTTTCACCCCCTCTCCCCCCCCCCCCCCCCCCCGCCCCCGGCCCCGCCCCCCCCCCCCCCCCCGGGGCCGTTGTTGGTTCCCCACCCCCCCCCCCCCCCCGGGGCCCCACGCCCGCAGGTAATCGCTGACGGCCCGTCGAACCCGGTTGTCGCCGATTCCCATCAGGTGCAGTTGGCGAACGAACATCTGATCCGCGCGGTCGATGCCCGCCTCGTCCATCTCCTCCACGTCGTCGTCGATCGGCAGGTTGTCCGGACGAAAGGCGTCACGGCGGTCACTGAACATCTCGTCGAACTCCAAGCCTGTCACTGGCCCGGCCGAGCGGTTACGCAACTGGGCGATGACCTTCTGGAAGAACCATCCGTCCAGGCGCTCCAGGAAAGCCTTCGCGTGCTCCCTGCCCACGGCGAGACCCACTAGGCGGAGGAGTCGCTGGGTTGTCCCCTCGATGTCAGGCGCTGCGTCGAGAACATGAACCCGTTCGAGTAGGCCACGACGCTGTTCGGCTGACAGCGCGTCCCACACCTCGTAGGCAGCACTGTTGGTCTTGCTCGTTGAGCGGCCGCGCGCTTGGTCGAGCAACTCAAGGGCCTTTGCTTCGTCTCGGGGGCTGTTCAAACCCGGCGGCCGGAGGTGGTAGGCGGCGCTGTCCGGGGAGGCTTCGGCGGTCGTGAGCAGGAAGAAGGTGGGTCGATCCTGACCGTCGCCGGGCGCCGTCCATTCGGTGGCCCAGATCCGGAGGCTTTTCCACAGGTCGGTGGCCATGTCGGTGACCCGCGTTCCCGGGGCGCGATGCTTGAGCTGGTAGAGGATCTTGCCGGCTCCTTCATGGACCTCGATGTCGTCCCCGGCTTCGACGGCAACGCTCCAGTCGGGCCCGGCACTCGACTGCTCGACACAGAAGAGAAGGGCTTTGCGGAGCTGGTATAGGTAGCCGACTGCCGACGCCGAAGCCTCGAACAGATTCATCTGCTCGCTCACCCAAGCCACCCGCCACTCATCTCGCTGTCGATCTTAGGGTCTGTTTCTCTTTCGAGTCCAACCGTGCTGCAGCATCCCTGCGTTACAGACAACGCCCGACGGTTCACCCGAATGGATGTACGGCCACCTGGCCCGCGCCCACGTCGGCACCGAACTGGCTACTCGGGGGGAAGATCGATACAGATGACGAGCTTATGGCCACACGCTCACCAAACGCGTTACGCCTGGTCAACGCCCTAATGGTTGATCAACAAAACCGCATCGACGAGCAGACCCATGATCAATACAGCACCGAGAGGTGCAGCAGCTGACATCCATCTCAGGGCGTTGCTGGTGGAACCGTCACGCCGAGTAACCTGGTTCGGGCGGACCGCCTGACGTTCGCCGTGTCGTCTCGTTCGATGGGTGGGAGAACTCAGTGGCCTTCAAAGGTGGAGCAGTTACTAGTCCCCCACCCGCGTCGCCAGAGGCGCTGTACAGCGAGTTGATCCACACCCCTCTAGGCATCCCCGGACTATGGGGGCACCAAGTCGACATTCTGCGTGAGTACGAGGGCAAGCACGTCAACACGCCGGACCTGGCCTTGGAGTTGCCGACAGGCACCGGCAAAACCGTCACGGGACTGCTCATCGCCGACTGGGTACGGCGATATCGCCAGGTCCGCACGGCCTACGCATGTCCCACCCGGCAACTCGCCCGCTACGTCTCGCATACAGCGGGGAAAGAGGGCATCCCGGTCGCGCTCTTGATCGGCTCGCACCATGACTGGCCGTTGGAAGCCCAGATGAGCTACACGGGCGCAGAGGCCGTTGCGGTGACAACGTACAGCACCGTCTTCAACAGCAACCCCAAGCTGCCCCTCGCCGACCTGTTGCTGTTTGACGACGCTCACGCCGGTGAACAGTACGTCGGCGAGCAGTACGCGGTCACCGTGAAAAGGTCGAAAGACGAGGCGACGTACTTCGCCCTGCTGGATGCGGTGGCGTCGGCGTTGGACGGGATGCTCCTTCAGCGGCTGCGCGACCCGTCTCCCGATCCTGGTGCTCATCATCAGGTTCGAGTTGCTGTTCCCCTGGGCCAGCCGGGCATGGTAGAGGCAGTGGATGCCGCCCTCACCACGCTGGTCGGCAGCCAAGCATTCCGCCACTCGATGATCCGCCACGCCCTGAAGTCGTGCCTAGTCTACGTGACCTACAGCGGCATCTTGATCCGCCCGGTTGCGCCACCTACGGACCGCAATCCATTGTTCTCCAATGCAAGACAGCGCCTCTACCTATCGGCGACGTTGGGTAACGGCGGGGAACTGGAGCGCTCCTTCGGCCGTAGTGCCATCGCTCGGTTGGCACTACCCGCAGCGACGCCGTCACCACGCTCAGGACGCCGGTACTTCGTTTTCCCAGAGTTGGTGGGCAAAGCTGACCCCGTCGCATTGACCCGGGCGATCGTGCAGATGGCTGGGAAGGCTCTCGTGCTGGCTCCTGACGGGGACACCGCAGAAAGCCGGGCCACCGAACTCGCCACCGCGGGATGGCCCGTGATGACGATCGATCACGTCGAAGAGGGAATGGACCCGTTCGTCCAGGTCGCACATGCAACATGTGGTCTGGCCAATCGATACGACGGCCTCGACCTGCCGAACGACGCTTGTCGTGCTGTCGTCCTCGAAGGTGTACCCGACCACGACAGCCTACAGGAACGGTTTCTGTCGGAACGTGTGCGCGCGGGAACCGCTCTGGCTGAACGGATCAGAACTCGAGTCGTGCAGGGAGCTGGCAGGTGCACTCGCGGTCCCAATGACTGGGCACTGGTTGTTGTTCTCGGTACTGACCTGACTAAGTATTTGATGTTGCCTGAGACCCGTCGGGCGTTGGCTCCGGAGCTGCAAGCGGAGATCAGCTTCGGCTTGGTGAACAGCCGGGAGACCACTGAGGCGGACTTCCTAGAGAATGTGCGCGTCTTCCTCGAACAGGGCGATGCGTGGCGGAATAACGCCGAACCGTTGCTCGCCGAGCAACGCAAGTCGGCAGTGCGCAAGTTGCCCGATGGAACCGATGCGCTGTCGAAGGCTGTGGACGCTGAAATCGAGGCGTGCGAATCGGCCGCCCAGGAACGGTGGGCTGACGCTGCGCGGCGTGGCCAGGATGCTGCTCGCGATCTCGGCGGCGGAGGCGATGCGACTCGCGGCTATCGGGCGTTCTGGTTGTACCTCGCCGGCGTGTGGATGGACCAGGCTGCTGACGACAGCGGGGATGCCGCCACGCGCCGGACATCTCGGGCATTGATCACGCAGGCTGAAGCGGCGGCCAAGCCAGGAACATGGACCCGCGAACTCGCCTCCCTGCCTGACGCGCCCCGCGAAGCGCTTCCTCCGGAGGACGCCGTTGCCGTGCGAGTGATTGCTACCAAGCTCGCTGGCGGCGTCGCGAAAGGCAGGCATGACAAAGCTGTCGAGCAAATGGTCACTGGACTGGCTCAACGGAAGGCGGGCGCTTACGAGCCGGCACTCACTCAACTGGGCGGTCTCATCGGTGCAGAGTCGTACAAGCCAGACGGTAAAGGCCGCAGCGACTCCGTATGGTGCTGGGGCAACACCTTGTGGATCGCGGTCGAGGCCAAGAGTGACCATGAACCGACCGGAGAGATCGCGCACAAGGAGATCCGTCAGGCGAATGATCAGCTGCGTGTGCTGGCAAGCGACCGCGGTGAACCTGCACCTCCTGCAGGGAGCGTGACGGTGATGGTGTCACCGAAACCCGCTGTCAACGAAACAGGCATCGCGGGCGCAGAGCGTCATGTCCATGTTGTCGAACCACACGTAGTGACTGACTTGGCGCACGCCGCGAGAGCAGGTTGGGAAGATCTCCTCGCGATTCGCGCTGGCAACACGGCGGACGAATTGCGCGCGATCGTGGCGACGACGATGTTGCGCCACGGCCTGTTGCCGACCCAGATTCGGGAAAGGTTGACCGTGGCCCCGGTGTTCAATCTGCTGATCCATCGGTAATGACTGAGCAGAGCGCTGCGGTCACGTGAACAGGCTGGCATTCTATGATTACCTATCGGTCTGGCTAGTAGAGTGTCGCTATTTAGTTCTGGCATGCGTGGCTGGGATGCTGTTGCGTGCCGGTTCGTTCCCCTGCCGGATAAGGACGGCTGTGGTGCCCTAGCAGAAAAAGACCTGTCAGGTTGGCCGCGCGGATCGTGACGAGTTGGTCCGGGTGACCACGACGGGTGTTCATCCGGCGTCGATGGTGATGCGGGCGCGGGTGCTGCTCGCGCTGGACACCTCGGCCGGTGAGGTGGACACGAAAGAGGTGATCGCGGCCCGGTGCGAGGTCTCGGGTAAGGCGCTGCGGCTGGTCGCCAAGCGCTTCGCCGAGACTGGCGGCGGCATCTGGGCCACGATCGAGCGCAAGCAGCGCGAGTATCCACCGGTGCCGTCGCCGGTGAGATCGGGGCGCGGCTGATCGCCCTGGCGTGCTCGCAGCCGCCAGCGGGGTATGCCTGGTGGTCGTTGCGACTACTGGAGAGGCACGTCGCGCTCATCGAAGACATCCCCGACCTGGACCACTCCACCATCGGCCGGGTCCGAAAATGGAACTGCGTCCTCATCTGAAGAAATGCTGGATAACCCACCACGTCACCGCGGTCGTGCCCTTCACCAGTGCCGGACAGACGGACGCTGCCGAGCGACAACACTGGCCCGGTCGTGCGAGAAGACGGCGCCCAGAGTGCGCGCGTGGCGAAACAGTAGTCATGCCCCTGGAACTCGTCCTGATCTCGCTGGGAATCGCCGCTGCAGGCGCGCTACTCCTCTTCGCCTCCTTGGCGCGCGGCGGTCGAGACTGGACTGGTTCCGAGACGACATTCACCATGTCCGCTGCGGCCGCGGAATGGACAGTGCTGGCCGGCGTGTTCGCGGTCTGGTTGTCACGGCGGACGCGTAGCCGAACGATCTGGCTCGCCGGCTTGTCCTGCGTCGCGCTCGGCGCAGTTCCTACCGTCATCGTGGCGGTAGACCTTCTCTTCCTGCTCCCCCGCTGACGCTGTCAGAGATGAGGTCCAGACCGAGTCCCTGAACTCTACGCCGCGTCACCTACCGGGAAGACCAGCCACCAACCGGGGCGCATCAGGAACGACATTCTCACGCCCGAGGATCCGGCCGGGGGCCACGGACGGATCGCCGAGCCCGGTCGCTCGCGACCGCCTGACGGTAGTCAATCCAAGCTGGCCTATCACTCGGCGAGCCTCATCCCGACGGCCGCGTTGCAGGGAGTCCGCCGGTCTTGCTCAGCCCTCCACCTCCGGAGTACCCGCCGCCCGTAGTTGTGTGTACCAGCCACTCGATCCAGTTCGGCCCCCGTCGGCGTACGACCACAGGTCCGCTCACTGACGTAGTACTCCCACATCCGCTCTTCAGCTGTCCGATCAGCGTTCGCCGTGCCCAGCGACGAGACCGTCACCAAATCGACCGGCGCCACCGTCTCGCCGCCCGGCCCCGTCTCGGAAGCCTGACCGCTCGTCTCGGCAACCGCAGCGGCGGTCTCGGAGCCGGTCTCGCGAGACCGGTGCTTCAGCGCACCGTTCAGCAGCTCGACCGCCAGCAGCAAGACCAACGGGGGACACGCCGCCACCGTCACCTGCAGCACGCTCAACACCGGCGCCGAGCCGATGTTCGCCACCAACGACAGGCAGATGCCGAACACGAACGCCAGCCACGCCACCCACCGGCCCGACGCGGCACCGCTTCGGTGGGTCTTCCACAACTCGACCGTCGCGATCGTCAGCAGGTCGTCAACCAACAGGGGCCAGATCGACGCCGTCACCGCGTCGCGCCGAAACGCAGCGCGAACTCACGTCCATGGCGATACGACGCGTACGCCGCCCCGAGGGCGACCAGGCCGGTGCAGACGCACTGGATCGACAGAGCAAGGTCCTGAGCAAGCCGGTCCCTGAGCCGCGTCACCACCGGACCGCCGTGCTCGCCCGCTCGGCAGCCTCCGCGGTCTGGTCCGCCGGTCGATCAACTGGCGTTGGCGAGGGACTCGGACCGGGTGACACTGCCCGGCAGTTGCGAGCCCGAGGGGAGCCCGAGAACGCACGGACGCGACGACACCGAGCGGCATTTCCCGACACGCCCCGCCGCCATCGATCGAGGAAAACGACCTTGAACGGCATCACTCGACACAGGCAGGTGGGCACTCTTAATCAGCGGGTTGCCGGCCCGACGATGCCGTGGCACCTGCGACTCGCAACGCAGACGACTCGGGCGAGGACCGGTGCCGCCTCCTACTCCTAATGCTCCTTCGCCGCAGGTGGGAGGTGAGTTGTCCCGTGCTGTTCAGCTGGCCCAGCGTGACATACAGCCGGGGAATTCCGGTGCCGCCTTGGTGAGCTGCTCGAGTGCGCGTCGGCGGTGGCGGGTGATCGTCGGCTGGCTGAGGCCGATCAGTGTGCCGATCTGACGGTCGGTGGTGACGCCATCTCGGCCGATCGGGTCGCCGAAGTAGCGGGCGGTCAAGATGGTGGCGGCGTGCTCGTCGAGCCGCTCGTTTTCCACCGCCCACGCCAGCAGGGTCAGCAGCTCCTCGGATGCGTCCGGCTCGACCGGCGCCGCGGCCGGTGGTCGGTGGGTTACGTCGTCGTCCATGCTGATCACCTCGGCTGCCGCCTGGCTGTGGTCGATGCCGAAGTCTCGTTGGGCTGCTCGCTGGGTCTCGCGCATCAGGTTCGCTGCCACGTGGTGACGGCGTCGTAGGGGGTAGCAGCAAGACTGCTCCCACAGGTGACCGAGCACCGAGACCTGGATGTCTCGGCTGTCTTCCGCGGCCGAGACCCCGCCGCCGGTGACGCCGCGGCGGGCCCCGATGCTGCCGGCCGCGGTGCGGGCTGCGCGGACGATCCGGCCGACGATGCCCGGGACCACCGGCAGCATCGCGTTGACCACCATCTCGGCAGCGGTGATCCCCGAGGTCCCCGATGCCGCAGCTCGAGTGAGGAGTGCGTGAAGCACGTCGTCGTGGCGGTTGTAGTCCCGAGTGGACAACACCATGACCAGGTCCTCGTGGCATGCCACCTCTGACAGCGCCGAGTCTTCCGCCGACCAAGCGAGCAAAGCACGGTCGAATCGGGCAACGCAGTGTGGCTGCGCGAACTGCTGCTGCAGCAGGGTCAGTGGGCTGTTCGCAGTGGATCGACTCCGTGTTTCGGACATGGCGGCTTCCTTCGCTCGGCCGGCAGGACTGCAGGTCAGCGTCGGAGGTGCGGCTCGTTCTCTTGCTGTGTCCGATCCTTGCCCCGCCGCAGGAGCAAGCCAAGATCCACTCTTCGGAGTGATACCGACCCGCGACAAGCCCCTTGTCCAGGAGGCAGGAAGCAACGCTCGAGCTGTGTCTCAGCAGCTTGCGGTTGATTCACTGTGCGGTCTCGAGGGAGCGAGCCGCTGAATTCATTTCGATCGCAGCGCCGGTGTCAGTCGACGTGCGGGACCGCCGTGGGCTCGGCATGCCGAGCCCAGTTGCCCGACTTCGAACACTTGTTCTAGACTGTGAGGTGTCGGGCGGAGTGGGGAAGACTCCGCCCGACATCTCACAGCAGACCTGTCTAGGAGACGTCCCCGTCCGAAGTCAGGTCGCCTACCGAGACCAGACTTCGAGGCGGGGGCGGGTTTCCGAGGTCGTCGAGCCGGCCGGTCGCCTTCCACGTGCGCAAGACGCGGCGGCCGTAATTGCTGGTCTCAGCGATGCGGTCGAGCTCGGCGCCGCTGGGGATGCGGCCACGGGCGTGCTCGCCCAGGTAGTGCTCCCACATCCGCTGCTCGGCCGTAGGCTCAGTCGCGTCCGAGACTGGCTCCTCAGCTGGTATCGAGGGTGTCTCAGTGGTCTCGCCGGGGTCCCGGCTGCGACGCAGGGACCGGTTGAGCAACTCCACCGCCAAAAGCAACGCCAGGGGCGGGCTGGCCGCGACGATCACGCTGAAGACGGTGTGGTGTTCCGCAGAGCCGATGTTGCCGCACAGCGACAGGCAGATCCCGAACCCGAACGCCAGCCACGCAACCCGCCGGCCCGTGCCGTGACCGGTCCTCCACAACTCCACCGTCGCGATCGTCAACAGGCCGTCGACGATCAGCGGCCAGATCGCCGCCGTCGTCACGTCGCTGCCAAACCGCAGCGCGAAGACCCGGCCATGCCGGTAGGACGCATACGCCGCGCCGAGGGCGACCAACGCTGTACAGGCGCACTGCACCACCAAGCCCGGAGTCCATCGGTTCGCGCCGGTCATGACACACCTCCGCGGGCATGGTTGTGAGCAAGGGGATGCGGTTCCGCGGTCAGAGCGGCGAGGGCGGTGGCTACGTCGTGGACCGAGGCTTTGACGTAGGTGACCGTGGCGCTGTCGGACGCGTCGGAGTGGCCCGCGTAGGCATGGGCCACGCCGTAGCCGAAACGCCGCTCCACCCACGTCAAAGTCGTGTGGCGGAGCCAGTGGGTGGAGATGTTCTGCGTCCGCACCGCCGAAACCTGCCGGCCGATGCGGTCCCACAGGTGGTCGTAGCGGCGCTTGGTGATCGGCTCCCCCGACCGGTAGCGCAGCAACGGGGCGTCCGGGTGGGTGCCGCCGCGCTCGGTGGCATGGGCCAGCAGCAGGCCCATCAGTGTGGGCGAGACGGGTTGGAAGCGGCTGGTGCCGTCCTTCTCCCGGAGGTAGACGAGACACTGGGTCTCCTCCAGGTCTCGCCGCCGCAACCCCAGCGCTCCCCCACGCCGGCACGCGGTCTCGGTGTGCAACCGCAGCAACAGCGTGTCCAAGTGCGGGTCGTCGCCGGTGGTAGCAGCTGCGGTGTTGATGTCCACCATTTCGTGGTCGGCGAGTGCGCGGCGTGGGGACGGAAGCCGGCGGGGTTTGGCCACCTTCAGCGCCGGGTTCTGGGCCTCGGTCAGGAGTTCGTCAGCGACCGCGTGCCGGTACAGGCACCGGACCGCGGCGATGAAGTTCTCCGCCGCATTCCGCCCGCCGCGGGAGTTGCGGCGCACCACCGCGCTCGCCTTGCTCACCTCGGCCAGCTGCTTGATCTCCGATGACGACGGCTCATCCAGTCGCCGGTCGCCCCATGCTTCTTCCACGCGCCGCCAGTACGAACGGTAGGACCGCGCAGTGGCCGGGGACACCGCCTGCGCCACCACGGGGATGTACTCCGCGAACGTCGGCACTACTCGACGCCCGTGGGTCTCGGCGAGCAGATCGGCCGGGGCGATGCCCATCTTCGACAGCAGCAACCGCGCCGCATCCAGCTCCATCGGGTCAGCGGTCATCACGATCACCCGCCAGCGATGCGTGATAGCGCAGCACCATCTGATCCACGGCTTGCGCAGGGTGCACCACCAGGACTCCGCCGACAGGATCGGCCACCAGCAGCACTGCATCGCCAGTGGACATGCCGCACCGGCGCCGCAACGCGATCGGCAACACGACCATCCGTCGCTTGCCCAGGGTGAAGACGCCGCCGGGGTCCGGCCGCAGCAGAACTGACGACCCGATCACCGACGCGGTAAGGCGAACGGTGTCCGGCCAACCGAGCCGATCCAGCAACGGCCAGACACACACCCGGCCCGAGGAACTGATCCTGGCGACCGCGTACTCCAGGCCGCATCGAGCCTGGTCAGGCGGCGGTTTCGGCAACGGCAAAGCAGCAACGGGAGACTGGCTCTGGCCGAGGAGACCGTCCATAGCCGTGGCGGGGATGACAGGGGACACGATCACGCCGACCACCGCCCCGATCGGGCGATGTGGCTACAGAACGCAAAGTGCCGACCACCATGATCGGTGACCGGCTTGCTGTGAGAGAGTTGGTGAAAGTTCACCACGTTTGGTGTCCGAGGGGGGACTTGAACCCCCACGCCCGTTAAGGGCACTAGCACCTCAAGCTAGCGCGTCTGCCATTCCGCCACTCGGACCTGCTGAAGAAAGAGTATACGGCTGCCCCGCGCCCGGCTTCAGGGGGGTCTGGGTCCGCGCCGGTGTGGGCTCTGGCATGATCGGCGAGTTTTGGACCCTCTGCATCGATTCAGCGAAGATGCGGACCGGCTCTTGATAGCTGTAACGCTCCGGACCTGCCGGGTCCAGTAAGTGCACGTCCACTAGGGACTCCAGCAACGCCGACGTGTCGGCGAACCGTAGGTCCAGGACCTCGGACGCCGCCGTTGTCGAGAACGTCGGGAACGCTGACAGCCCGGGCCTGCCATCGGGACAGCTCGGCCAGCGCCGACTCGTACGGCTTCTCTATCGCCTTGCACTCCGGGGCGTTGCCGGGGAGCCCGGCGCTGGGCGGCCCACGCGGCGCAGGGCCTCCGCCATGGTCCACGCCGGGCGAGCCGCCATACGGGCGCCAATCGCCTGCAGCACCTGCGGGAGACCCGCCGTCCGGAACGCCAGCTCCCGGGCCTCCGCCGGCTGATGGCTGACGCGTTCCGGGCCCAGCAGGCGCGAGAGCAACGCCACCGAGTCCGCGAGACTCAAGCCGCCCAGTTTGGTCCAATGGGCGTGGACCACGTCGTACAGGCGCTGGCGCGCCGTGATCATCAGCGCCGGGCCGTCCGTGCCCGGGAGCAGGGCGCTGATGTCGTCGGACGGCCTCGCGTTGTCCAGGACCACCAGCAAGCGACGGCCCGTCGTCCGGGTTCGCCACAGGGAAGCGCGCTCGCTGGGTGACGGCGGGAGGTCCTTGACGCCGATGCCGCGCAGCAGCTCGGACAGTGGGTCCGCCGATGCCGACATGTCCAGGAACAGCCGGCCGTCCGGGAAGTTCGGGGTCATGGTGTGCCCTAAGTGGACCGCCAATGTCGTCTTGCCGATCGCCGCCAGGCCCTCGATGCCGATCACCGGCACCGAACCGTTCGACCGGGTGAGCGCTTCGGACAGCGTCGCGGTCTCAGCCGTGCGGCCGACGAATTCCGGGAGGTCCGGGGGCAGTGGGGAGGGGCGCGACACCGGCGCCAGCGACGGGTCCGACGCGAGGATTCGGCGCTGCATTCCTGCAGCTCGGGGCCGGGGTCGAGGCCGAGCTCGGCCTCGAGAAGGCGCTGCGTCCGGGCGTAGACGTCCAGGGCCTCGGCCTGGCGGCCCGAGCGGTACAGCGCCAGCATCTGCAGCTCGCGCGGCCGCTCGCGCAGCGGCTCCTCGGCGATCAGGTCCGTCAGGGCCGCCACCGCCTGGGCGGCCCGGCCGGCGGCGATGTCGGCCGCAGCCAGGTCTTCGCGGGCGGTCAGGTGCAGCTGCACCAGGCGGACGCGCGCCGCCTCCGCATAATCGCCGTTCACCCCCGCGAGGGGCGTGCTGTGCCATAAAAGAAGCGCCGCGCCCAAGGCATCCGGGCGGACCGACGACTGCAGGCGCTGGAACTCCGTGAGGTCCAAGGACACCGGCCGGATCGCGTAGCCGCCGCCGGTCGACTCGATCGGGACGCCCGCGTGCCGCAGGCGGGACACGTACGAGCGCACCACGCCGACCGCCGCCCTCGGCTCCGCGCCGCCCCACAACGCCGAGACCAGCTGGGACGGCGACAGCGGCGTGCCTTCCTGCAGGAGGAGCACCGCCAGGGCCGTCCGCTGCTGGGGCGGCCCCAGCTCGATCTCGACGTCGCCGCGCCACGCCCGGACCGGGCCGAGGACTTCGAACCGCATCGCATCGGTCACGCAGAGCGCAAGCGGCGGCCGTAGAGCGGTATTCCGTCACAGCCCCGGAAGGCTTCGCGGTGCCCGGCGAGCCAGGTGGCGAAGTCCTGCAGCCGCGGGTTCAGCTGCCGCACCGCTTCCGGGTCGCGCGCGCCGGCGAACGCGCTTTCGTGCTCGGCGTAGTAGAAGAACATGTTCGCCAGGTCGTCGGCGCCGGGGACGCCCGACGTCCGCAGCGCCTCGACGCTCATCGGCCGGTAGGCGACGACCGCGTCGAGCTCCTTCGCGAACGCCGCCGCGTACTCCTCGCCGGTCAGGTTCTCGCCGGAGATACTGATGGTCTCCCCCGCCAGTTCGGGGCCGCGCGCGAAGACGCCGAACGCCGTCCGGCCGCTGTCCTCCGCCGCGATGCCCGGCAGCCGTCCTTCGGCCATCGGCAGGTGCAGCGCGAGGATGCCGTCGTCGTCGCGGACCGGGCGGAAGAAGTCGACGAACGCCTCGAAGTAGAAGGTCGTCGAGAGGAACATCGTCGGCACGCCCGCCTCGACGAAGTGCTTCTCCGCCTCGGCCTTTCTGTCGAAATGCGGGACTTTGTACCGCTCGTGGAGCGTCGGCACGCGGTCGTCGCGCAGGTGCAGGCGTGTGTCCGGCAGCGTCGACCAGATCACGTGCCGCAGCCCGGTGGCCTTCGCGGCCGCCGCCATCGCGCGGGCCTGCCGCTGCTCGCGGTCGACCGAGTGGTACTCCCAGAACGCGGTGACCAGGTAGGCGCCGTACGCGCCGTCGAGGGCCCTGGTCAGGCTCGATTCGTCGTCGAGGTCGGCGGCGGCGACTTCGGCGCCACGCGCGGCCAGTGCCTGCGCGACCGCGGAGTCCGGGTTGCGCGTGAGCGCGCGCAGGGCGAATCGCTGCTCCGGGTCGTCGAGGATCGCGCGGGCCAGGCCGCCGCCCTGCTGGCCGGTCGCGCCGACGACGGCGATGATCTTCTTTTCGGACATCGGAAACCTCCCGGGATCGGGCCGGGGTGGTCCGGCCACCGGTCCAGGGAACCGCCGCGGCATCAGCGTCTCGTGCACGGCGGGTGCACGCGGCGTGCACCCGGTTTACAAGGTCGCCGCGGCTTCCTAGGATTCGCCGGTCGGGCCGCAGAACGGGAGGTTCCGGATGGCGCGCGCCGATCGGCGGCGGGACGACGACGAGATCTCCGTCGCCGAACTGCTCCGGGAGACCGGGGCGACGCCGCGCTCGCTCGGCGGGCCTCACCCGGCAGCGCCGGCTCGCGAGGAGGACACCGGCGACGGCTACCGCGAGCGGCTCGAACAGCGGGCGCGCGAGGCCGCCGCGGACCAGCAGCGGGCCGGGCGGCGGATCCGGTGGATCTCCGCGATCGTCGGCGCCGTCGTAGTGCTCGGCAGCCTGGTGGTCATCGCCGTCACGTCCGAAAGCCCGCCCCAGCGGCAGGCGGCCGCGCCGCCCGGCCCGCTCGCGCCGGCGACGACGCCGCGTCCGGCGACGCCGACTCCGGCGAAACCGAGCCCCACGCCGATCCCGACCGTGCTGCGGCAAACCGCGACGTCGTCAGCCGAGCCCAAGCCGCCGCCTCCGGTCGAAGCGGCGGCGACGTGCGTCGTGCGCTTTTCCGTGACGGACCAGTGGAACGACGGCTTCACCGCGGACGTCGCGATCACCAACAAGGGCGGTGAGACGCTCTCGCCGTGGACGCTCGGCTGGACGTTCACCGCCGGGCAGCGGGTCACCCATGGTTGGGACGGCAAGTACAGCCAGAGCGGGAGCCGGGTGACGGTGAACGCGGAGTCGTGGAACACCACCCTCGCACCGGGCGCGACCGTCAGCACCGGCTTGAACGGCGCCTTCGATCACGGAAACCCGGCGCCCACGGCGTTCACCCTCAACGGCGCCCGCTGCGACGTGGGCTAACCCAACACCTCGCGCATGAAGTCCACCAGCCAGTGCTGCGCCGGGCTGCGGGCGTGCGTGTGGCGCGTGTACACCGACACCTGCGCCGGCTCGACGTCCATGGGCAGCTCGAACAGGCGGACGCGGTGCTCGGCCGCGAACATCTCCGCCACCA
Source organism: Amycolatopsis sp. NPDC051061 (assembly GCF_040682935.1). Taxonomy (NCBI): domain Bacteria; kingdom Bacillati; phylum Actinomycetota; class Actinomycetes; order Pseudonocardiales; family Pseudonocardiaceae; genus Amycolatopsis; species Amycolatopsis sp. NPDC051061. The sequence goes on along the minus strand of NZ_JBFBBZ010000005.1, from coordinate 124,571 downwards.
GGCGGGGCACCATCGCCACCAGCTCGCCGTCCTGGACCAGGTACGGCAGGGCCGCGAACCGGGTCACCTCCAGGACCACCCGGTCGAGCAGCCCGCACGCCTCCAGTGCGCGGCGGGGGCCGTCGTGGCCGGTCGGGCCGAACACCGTCACGTGGCGCTCCGCGGCCAGCTGCTCGAACTCGACCGACGCACCCAAGCGCGGGTGGTCGCGGGACACCATGCCCAGGTAGCCCTCGGAGAACAGCGGGACCCGCGCCACGCGCTGGGAGCTGAGCAGCGGCGACGCGATGAACGCGTCGATCTCGCCGCGGCCGAGCTGGTCGGCGGCGCCCTCGACGTCGAGCGGGCGGACCGTCAGCGTCACTCCGGGCGCGCGCAAAGGCAGCGCCGCCATCAGGCGCGGCAGCAGCGAGATCTCGCCCAGGTCCGACAGGCAGAGCGTGAACGCCGCCCGGGTCGTCGACGGCGAGAACGACCACGCGCCGCTGACCGCCGTCTCGATGCCGGACAGCGCGCTGTGCAGCGGTTCGTAGAGCGCGCGGGCGGTCGTCGTCGGCACCAGGCCGCCGCCGGTGCGGCGGAACAGCTCGTCGGAGAAGCGGCGCCGCAGCTTCTGCAGGCTGTAGCTGATCGTCGGCTGCGTGACGTGCAGGGACTCGGCCGTCGCAGTCACGCTGCGGGTTTCGTAGAGCAGCACGAACGTGCGCACCAGGTTGAGGTCGAAATCCCGCATCATCGATCCCGTCTATATGAGTGGCAGACAACATTTATTGGAACACGGCCCGGGGCCTCCATAGGGTCTGGGCCAACCGTTCGAGGAGGACCCGCGCATGCCCACCGCCCGCCGGCTCGCCCACGAGTTCCTGCACCGCCGCGGCTTGACCACGATCTTCGGCAACCCCGGCTCCAACGAACTGCCGTTCCTCGCCGGGCTGCCGGACGACTTCAGCTACGTCCTCGGCCTGCACGAAGGCGCCGTCGTCGGGATGGCCGACGGCTACGCCCAGGCCACCGGCCGCCCGGTGCTGGTCAACCTGCACGCCGCCGCCGGCTCGGGCAACGCGATGGGCGCGCTGACCAACGCCGTCTACTCGCGCTCTCCCCTGGTGCTCACCGCGGGCCAGCAGGTGCGCGCGGCCATCGGCATGGAGGCGATGCTCGCCAACGTCGACGCCACGCAGCTGATGCGCCCCCTCGTCGGGTGGGCCGGCGAGCCGAGCTGCGCCGAGGACGTCCCGCGCTCGCTCGCGCAGGCGGTGTTCGAGGCCGAGCTGCACCGGCGGCCGACCTACCTCTCGGTGCCCTACGACGACTGGACCGTCGAGCTGGACGCGAACGCCGCCGTGACGCTGGACCGAAGTGTCCGAAGAGGACTCGCTCCGAGCGAGACCCAGCTCGACGACCTCGCCACGAGCGTCGCCACCGCGAAGAACCCCGCCCTCGTCCTGGGCGGCGACCTCGACGCGACCGGCCTGTTCGACGGGGCCGTCGCGCTCGCCGAGCACCTCGACCTCCCGACCTGGGTGGCGCCGTCGCCGCACCGGCTGCCCTTCCCCAACCGGCACCGGCTCTTCCGCGGCGTGCTGCCGGCCGGCATCGCGCCGGTCTCGGACGCGCTGACCGGGCACGATCTCGTGCTCGTCCTCGGCGCGCCGGTGTTCCGCTACCACCAGTACGTGCCGGGCGCGTACCTGCCGGCGGGCACGCGGCTGATCCAGGTGACCGACGACTTCGGCGCCGCGGCCCGCGCGCCGATGGGCGAAGCGCTGGTCGCCGACCCCGCGCCGGTGATCGAGGCTCTGCTGGCCAAGGTGCCGGGACGCAGGTCGAGCGGCGACTTCGTCGCGAACCCGGAGCCCAAAACGGGCGAGAAGGCGCTGCACCCGGAGCAGGTCTTCGCGGCGCTGCGCGAAACCCAGGCCGCGGACACCCGCTACGTCGTCGAATCGACATCGACGAACTCCGCCTGGTGGCGGCAGATGGACCTGCGCCGCGCGGGCTCGTACTTCTTCCCCGCCGCCGGAGGCCTCGGGTTCGGCCTGCCCGCCGCGGTCGGCGTCGCCATGGGCAGCCCGGACCGCCAGGTCGTCGGCGTCATCGGCGACGGCTCGGCGAACTACGGCATCACGGCGCTGTGGACCGCCGCGCACTACCGCGTCCCGGTCACGTTCGTGATCCTGCGCAACGGCGTCTACGGCGCGCTGCGGTGGTTCGGCGAGCTGCTCGGGACGCCGGACGTGCCCGGCACCGAAATCCCCGGCCTGGACTTCACCGCCATCGCCGCCGGCTACGGCGTCCCCGCCACCACCGTCACCGGCCTCGACGACCTGTACGCCCAGCTCAAGACGACCCCGGACGGCCCGCGGCTGATCCAGGTCGACACCGAACCGACCTCCCCGGAGTGATCATGACCTTGCTCGACGACGACTTCGTCCGAGGTACCGGCGGGACCCATCCGGTCGTCGAACCGGCCACCGGGGACATCCTCGGCAACGTGGGCATCGCGACGCCGGACGACGTCGCGAAGGCCGCTTCGACCGCCGCCGCGGCTCAGCGCGACTGGGCCCGGCGCAAGCCCGCCGAGCGCGCCGCGGTGCTGCGCCGCGCCGGGGAGCTGTGGGAGACGCACGCCGCCGAGGTGCAGGACTGGATCGTCCGCGAAGCCGGTTCGACGCGGCCCAAGGCCGCGATCGAGACGGAGATGGCGGCCGGGATCTGCTTCGAGGCCGCGGCCCTGCCCACCCATCCGCGCGGTGAGGTGCTGAGCACCGGCGAACCCCGCTGGTCGCTGGCCCGGCGCGTCCCGGCCGGCGTGGTTTCGGTGATCTCGCCGTTCAACTTCCCGCTGATCCTGGCGATCCGCTCGGTCGCGCCCGCGCTCGCGCTCGGCAACGCCGTGCTGCTCAAGCCGGACCTGCGGACCGCGGTGTCCGGCGGGGTGAGCATCGTGCGCGTCTTCGAGGAGGCCGGACTGCCCGAAGGACTGCTGCACCTGCTGCCCGGCGACGCCGCCGTCGGCGCGGCGGTGGTCGACGCGCCCGAGGTGTCGGTGGTGTCGTTCACCGGCTCCACCGCCGCCGGCCGCAAGGTCGGCGAGGCCGCCGCGCGGGCGCTCAAGCGCGTGCACCTGGAACTGGGCGGGAACAACGCGCTCGTCGTGCTGCCGGGCGCCGACGTCGCCAAGGCCGCGTCCGCCGGCGCGTTCGGCTCGTTCCTGCACCAGGGCCAGATCTGCATGACGACCGGGCGTCACCTCGTGCACGAGACCCAAGTGGACGAATACGTCGAGGCCCTCTCCGAGAAGGCACGGCGGCTGCCGGTCGGGAACCCCGCCGCCGGCGACGTCGCGCTCGGCCCGATCATCGACGGCCGCCAGCTCGCGCACGTCACCGACGTCGTCGACCGCAGTGTCGCGGCCGGTGCTCGCGTGCTGGCCGGCGGCAAGCCGGACGCGCCGTTCTACCCGCCGACCGTCCTCTTCGGACTTTCCGGCTCGACACCGGCGTGGCGCGAGGAAATCTTCGGCCCGGTCGCGCCGGTGCGCGCCTACCGCGACCTCGACGAGGCCGCGCGGATCGTCAACGACTCCGAGTACGGCCTGTCGGTCGGCATCCTCGGCGACGTCGGCACCGCGATGACGCTGGCCGACGAGGTCCGCTCGGGCAAGGTGCACATCAACGAGCAGACCGTCGGCGACGAGCCGACCGCGCCGTTCGGCGGCGTCGGCGACTCCGGCAACGGCTCCCGCTTCGGCGGCGCCCAGGCCAACATCGAGGCCTTCACCGAAACCCAGTGGCTGACCGTCCGCGCGGACATCGCGGGCTACCCGTTCTAAGGAGCACGACGATGACGACGTCTCCCGCCCGTACCGTGTGGACGGCGGTCCTCTGCTGGCTGACCGTCCTGCTCGAGGGCTACGACCTGGTCGCGCTCGGCGCCACCATCCCGACCCTGCTGAAGAGCGGCTACCTCGGCTTCACCGCGGCCGGCGCGACCGCGGTCGCGACCGTGTCGCTGGTCGGCGTCGCGGTCGGCGCGGCCTTCCTCGGCCCGCTCACCGACCGCTTCGGCCGCCGCGGCATGCTCATCGGCTCGGTGCTGCTGTTCTCGCTGTTCACCCTGCTGACGCCGGTGGCGCCGAACGTCGCGACGTTCGGGATCTTCCGGTTCGTCGCCGGGCTCGGCCTCGGCGCGTGCATGCCGGTGGCGCTGACCGTCATGTCGGAGAACCTGCCGGCGCGGCGGCGGGCCAGCGCGAGCACGTTCACGATGACCGGCTACCACGTCGGCGCGGTGCTGACGTCGATCCTCGCGCTGTACGCGAAGGAGGACTGGCACGTGCTGTTCTACGGCGGCGGGATCGTCGGCCTGCTGGCCGTGCCGCTGATGTGGTGGAAGCTGCCGGAATCCGCGGCGTACCTGGCGTCCCGGGAGGACGCGGCGGCCGAGCGCGTCGGGCTGCGCGACCTGCTCGGCGCGCGGTTCCGGCGGATCAGCATCGCCGTGTGGACCGGTTCGTTCATGGGATTGCTGCTGGTCTACGGGCTCAACACGTGGCTGCCGCAGCTGATGCGCACGGCCGGTTACCCGATCTCGACGTCTATCACGCTGCTGCTGGTGCTCAACATCGGCGCGGTGCTCGGGCTGGTGCTGGCGGGCACGATCGCCGACCGGTTCGGCATCCGGCCGATCGCCCGGATCTGGTTCGGCGCGGGCGCGGTGCTGCTCGCGGCGCTGAGCCTGCGCATCGGGAACGCGTTCGTGCTCAACGCGGTCGTGCTGCTGACCGGCGTGTTCGTGTTCTCCGCGCAGGTGCTGATCTACGGGTACGTCGCGCAGGTGTTCCCGGCCCGGCTGCGGGGCACGGCGCTCGGGCTGACGTCGGCGGTCGGGCGGCTCGGGTCGATCCTCGGGCCGTTCGTGACCGGCGCGCTCGTCACGGCCGGGGTCGCGTACCCGTGGGGGTTCTACTTCTTCGCCGTCGTGGCCGCGTTCGGGCTGGTCGCGGTGCTGATGCTGCGCGGCGAGGCGCGTGCTCCCGCGGAGCTGACGGCAGTGTAGTCAGGCCGTTTCCTCGGGGCGTCGGCGCATGGTGGGCTCGGGATCCTCGGTACGGCGGTCGGAGTCTTTCAGCACCTCCCGGGCCTGCGCTTCGGGGTCGGCGCTGTCGGCGGCTTGTTCCTCCGGCAGCAGCTCGGCGCGGGTTTCCGTCCGGTCGGGGATCTTGTCGTCCATGCCGGGGTGGTACCCGCTGCGGTCCGGGCTCAGACATTCAGCCAGCCGACGGCGAGCGAGACGATCAGCGCGGCGACCATCAGCACGAGGACGCCGGTGACGACCAGCCAGAGCACCGGCATGGTCTTCGACGGCATGGGCTGCGGGTGCGAGAGCCCGGAGGTCTGCGCGGAGTCGGGCGGCGTGCTGCCCGGCGGCACCCCGCCCCCAGGTTCGAGGTCCGGGGTGCGACTCGGGTCCGGATCCGGGGGCTGGGCGGTCATGGTCGGTCCTTCCGTCGCGGTCGGTTCGGCTTGGGCGGCGGGTGCCCGGCGGGGAGGCGGACAAACTTGGCGCGGGACGGCGGGCGGGGCGCTCGGCTGTCGGGCGCGGCCCGGCCGGGTGGGTTGCTCGGAGCGGTCCGGCTCGGCTCGCGCCGGAGACGGTGGGCCGTTCCCCCGGCCGGGGTCGGGTCGGGCACAGTCTCGCGTCGGCAGGTGGGCTGCCGGCTCGCCCCGCCCCGGTTTCAGTCCTTCGCCCGCCGGTTCCCCGCCGCGTCGCGGCGGAGGCGGTTCGCCTCCGCCGAGATCTCTCCCAGCTGCTCCGCCAGCCCCGCGTGCTCGGCGGCCAGGTGCGGCTGGGCCGCGGCCAGCGGGGGCAACAGCGTCGCCGGGTCGTCGTCGCCCAATGCCGCCCCCAGGCGGTCCGCGCTCTCCTGCGCCGCCGGCCCGAGACCGTCCAAGGCGCTCACCCGGCCGGCCAGCTGGCGCAGGATCACCGAGTTGCGGCGCGCCCAGTCGGCGACCGCCCGGTCGCCCGCCCGGCGGTCGCGCTCCGCGCCCACCCGGGCCTCCCCCGTCTTCTCCCCGGTGTTCGACGGCTGGAGCCGCAGGTAGCGCCGTTCCGCGGCCTGGCGGCTCGCCACGCCCAACGCCGGCGCCAGCGCCACCCAGCTGGCGCCCACCGCCCGGGCCGCGGTGATCAGCTCCGGCTCCCAGCCGGCCAGCTCCTCGCGCAGCACGCGCAGGCCGGCCAGCGCGGACAGCACCCGGTCCTGATCCACCGAGCCGGCGCGGGAGGCTGCGACCACCTCGTGGATCCGGCTCAGCGCGCCCGCGGGATCACTCGCGTCCATCGTCATCGTTTCGACGACTCCCATCTTGTCATCGTTTTGACGACATGATAGAACAAAAGCGCGTATTGACGCCAGCGTCGTCGAGTTCCCGGAGGTGGACCGATGGTGATGCGCGACACCCCGGTTCCCCAGCCTTGCCGAAGTCTGACCTCCTCACGTCGAAAAACTCGCGTGATCACCGAAAAGCAGGACGAGCGCGCGCCCGTGACCGCCCTGCTCGAGGAGCTCCTGGCGCGGATCGCCGCCGACGTGCCGGGCGCCCTCGGCGCCGCGCTTTCCGCGCACCACCACGGAATGCCGCTGCACGTGGCCGCCACCCGCGAGCTGGCGACCGCCTTCGTCCCGGCCCAGCTGGACCGGTTCGGCGGCCCGGTGGCGACGGCCTGCCACACGGGCGAGCCGGTCGTCACCGCCGACGTCTTCGCCGATGAACGCTGGCCGTCGCTCACCCTCAGCGGCCTGATCGAGCTCCATCCCGACCTGGCGACGGACTGGACGCGCGTCCGCGGCGTCGCGGCGCTGCCCGCCCCCTGGGACGACGAGGGCCGCCTGGTGCTGTCGGTGACGCTCGATCGGCCCGCCACCGAAGAGACGCTGAAGGTGTTGCGGCGCAACGAAAAGTTCACGGCGATGGTGCTGGCCGTCGCCGAGGCGGCCCGGCCGGACCGGACCGAGCAGATGCTGGATCTCCTGCAGTCGCGGGCCGCGCTGGAGGAGGCGAAAGGCATCGTCATCGCGCTGCGGCGCTGCGACCCCGACGAGGCCTGGGCGACCCTGCGGCGGGCGAGCCGGCAGTTCAACGTCAAGGTGCGCGAACTCGCCGTCGCGCTGGTGGAACTGCTGGCCGGTGCCCCGGCGCCGCAGCCCGACGGCCACCGCACGATCCACCCCGGTCCCGCCGCCCGCGCCGCCGCCGCGCAGGTGTTGCGAGCGTTCGAGAGCGACGTCGAGCTGACCGGCTTGTAACGCTGCGGCCGGCCACCCCGGCCAATCCGGCCTCCGACTCAGGCCGGCTCGATGCGGAACACCGCGATGCGCTCCGCCGCCGCAGCAGCCGCGTCGGGAGTTGCCGCCTCCGCGAGACCCGTGGTCACCAGCCGCTTCCCCACGCTCGCCGGGCTGTTCGCCACCAGCTCGCGCAGCAGCGGGCGCCGCTCCTCGACCGGGACCTCCCTCAGGCGAGCGGCCGAGGTGCGGCGGCCGCGGGTGAGCGTCACCTCGGCCGCCGCACGGGCGTTCGCCACCCAGGCCGCCTTCGGGTAGGCCTGGAAGATGTAGCGGTCGCCGTCGATCGGGATGACCGCGATCGGGAACGTGCGCGGCACCCCCGTGCGCCGGCCGGGGACGGTGAGCAGCTGCATCGGGCCGAACGCGACACCCAGCCGCTGCAACCCCACGACGATCTTGTTCCCGGCGTTGACCATCCGCCGGTAGTTCTGCGCTGTTGTCATGACACGAGCGTACACGAGATCATATGACACTCATATCATCTGTGACTCGTATTCAGCGAGGGTCCGGACCGGGCTCGGATTCCGGGGGCAACGGATCCGGCACGGGCGTGCCCGGCTCCGGAGCCGGCCGGTCCGGATCCGGGCCCGGCAGCGACGGGTCCGGCGAGACGGGATCGGGCGGCATCGGCTCGGGCGGGGCCGGGGGTGCGGTCAGGCGAACTGCAGTCGGCATCGGATTTCCCTCCGCCAGTGCGCCGTCCGCGAGTCGGACGGCGATCACCGGTGGTTACCACCGCGGCTCGCAGTGGAAACCACCCGCGCCCACTAGCACCGCGTCGAACCCGTCCCTCGCGCGCCGGCACAAGTCCATCGTGTCCATGTCGGTCCTTCGTCGAAGTGTCCTGTCCCCCGAGGACGAACGGGCGCGGCCGGACCTGACCGTTGACCCTGACACCGTGTCAGCCGCTATCCCGGACCCATGACGTTCTTCCGCACCGCCACCGACGTGGCCGCCGACATCCGCCGGGGCGCGCTCTCGTCCCGTGAACTGACCGAACAGCTCTTCGCGCGCATCGACGCCTCCGACGTCAACGCCGTCGTCGCGACCCGCCGCGACTTCGCGCTCGAAGCAGCTTCGAAGGCCGACGCGACGACCGGCGGGCCGCTGCACGGCGTCCCGATGACGATCAAGGACGCCTTCGCCGTCGCCGGAATGGCCACGACCTGGGGCGAGCCGGCGTTCGCCGACGCCGTGGCGGACCGGGACGCCGTGGTCGTCGAACGGTTGCAAGCGGCGGGCGCGATCGTCGTCGGCAAATCGAACGTGCACCGCATGCTCGCCGACTTCGGCCGGACCGAGAACCCGGTCTACGGGCGGACGCTGAACCCGTGGGACCCCGCGCGGACGCCGGGCGGGTCGAGCGGTGGCGCGGCGGCCGCGCTCGCGGCCGGACTGTCCTTTTTGGAGTACGGCTCCGACCTGGCCGGGTCGATCCGGATCCCGGCGGCGTACTGCGGCGTCTACGGCCTCAAGCCGACCCCGGGAACGGTGCCGCTGCGGGGTTTCCAGCCGCCCGGGCCGCCCGCCGATCTCGTCCGGGAGTTCCCTTCGGCGGTCGGTCCCCTGGCCCGCTCGGCCGCCGACCTGCGGCTCGCGCTGAACGTCACCGGCCGGCCGGGAGCGCGTTCGCGCCGGTCGAAGCTGCCGGACTTCCGCGTCGGTGTCGTGCTCGACGACCCGAGCTGCCCGGTGACCGAAGAGGTCGGCCAGGTCCTGTCGGACGCCGTCGACGCACTCGCCAAGGCGGGTGTCCCCCTGCGCGAAGGCTGGCCGGACGGCGTCGATCCGGTCGTCCAGGCGGCGGCGTTCGGCTTCCAGGTCGAGTGGTTCTTCGCCGCCCAGGAAGGCCGCGAACTCGCCGGCACGGACGAGCGGGAGCGGCAGCGGGCGGCGCTGGGAGCGGCGTGGGCGCGGTACTTCGCCGACGTCGACGTCTTCCTCTGCCCGACCGTGTTCACGACGGCGTTCCCGCACGACGACCGGCACCGCTACGACGACCAGGTGTTCTGGGTCGCGCAGGCGTCGCTGCCCGGACTGCCCGCGGTGAGCGCGCCGGCCGGGGGCGCGCTGCCGGTCGGGCTGCAGGTCATCGGACCGGCGCACGAGGACGACACCGCGATCACGTTCGCGGAACTCGCCGCGGACGTCGTCGGCGGGTTCGTCCCGCCTGCGGAATGATCGGGAGGTGTTCTCGATCGGCGATTTCGCCCGCCACGGCCGGGTGTCGGTCCGGATGCTGCGCCACTACGACGCGCTCGGGCTGCTGCGGCCGGCGCGCGTCGACCCCGCGACCGGCTACCGCAGCTACACGGCGGGGCAGCTGGCGCGGCTCAACCGGATCGTCGCGCTGAAGGACCTCGGGTTCACCCTCGAGCAGGTGGCGACGCTGCTGGCCGAGGACGTCTCGGCCGAGCAGGTGCGCGGCATGCTCACGTTGCGGCGAGCGGAACTGGAGTCCGCCTTGGCGGCAGGCGCGGCGCGGCTCACGCAGGTCGAGGCGCGGCTGCGGACGATCGAAGAGGAAGGTCACGCACCCGACGTCGTCGTCAAGGAGCTGCCGGCGATGCGCGTGGTCGAGCTGACGGGCGTGGCGGCGGGGTTCGCGCCGGAGGCGATCGGCCCGGTGGTGCGGCCACTGTGCGCGGAGCTGGGCCGCCGCCTCCCCGCGGCGGACGTCACCCCGGCCGGGCGGCTGACGTGCTACTACGAGCAGCACGCGGAGGACGAGGTCGTCGTGCACGCGGCGGTTCCGGCGTCGGTCGGCTCGGGTGACCTCAACGGCTTGGCCGTGGCGGACCTCGCACCGGTCCGCGCGGCGACGCTGGTCCACCGCGGCGCGATCGACGGCGTGCTGCCGAGCTGGCAGGCGGTGGTCCACTGGATCGCCGACCACGGGTTCGCCTCGGCCGGGCCGCAGCGGGAGCTGTACCTCGACTGCCCGGACGATCCGGCGGACTGGGTGACGGAGCTGCAGGAGCCGATCCGCTAAGGCCGGTGGGCGTGCTCGGCCGGCAGGTCGCGGTCCAGGTGGTCCGCGTGGTGCAGCGCCTGGGCCAGCAGGCCGCGCACGTGGTCGTCGGCCGCCGAGTAGTAGACGAACGTGCCCTCGCGCCGGCCCTTGACCAGGCCGGCCAGCCGGAGCTTCGCCAGGTGCTGGCTGACCGCCGTCGGGGCCGCCCCCGCCAGCTCCGCCAGGCAGGCGACCGACGACTCGCCCTGCAGCAGCGCCCACAGCACCTTGATGCGAGTGGGGTCGGCGAGCAGGCGGAACGACTCCGCGGCCAGGTGGACCTGCTCGTCGGCAGGCATGTCGAACTCCGGCAGCGACGCGTGCATGCCGCGAACCTTACTACTTGCGTATCTGCGTGCATGCGCAGATAGACTCCCACCATGGGACACGGACATGGGCACGGCCACGACCGCGTCGACGACGCCCTCGAAACCAGCCGGCGTGGGCTGCGCACGCTGACGTGGTCGTTCGCCGCGCTGTTCGTGACCGCCGTCGCGCAGCTGGCGCTCGTGCTCGTCACCGGGTCGGTCGCGCTGCTCGGCGATACGATCCACAACTTCGCCGACGCGCTGACCGCCGTCCCGCTCGGCATCGCGTTCGTGCTGGGCCGGCGGGCGGCGACGCGCCGCTACACCTACGGCCTCGGCCGCGCCGAGGATCTGGCCGGGATGGTCGTCGTGCTGGTCGTCGCCGCTTCGGCGGTGCTCGTCGGGTACGAGTCCGTCCTGCGGCTGCTCGATCCACGGCCGGTCGGCCATCCGTGGGTGGTCGCGGCGGCGGGCGTGATCGGCTTCGCCGGCAACGAGCTCGTCGCGCGGTACCGGATCAAGGTCGGACGGGAGATCGGCTCGGCCGCGCTGGTCGCCGACGGGGTCCACGCCCGTACGGACGGCTTCACGTCGCTGGCCGTCGTCGCGGGCGCTGCCGGAGTGGCGTTCGGCTTCCCCGCGGCGGACCCGATCGTCGGGCTGGGTATCACGGTCGCGATCGTGTTCGTGCTGCGCGACGCGGCGAAGGAGGTGTTCCGGCGGCTGCTGGACGCCGTCGACCCGGCGTCGGTCGAGCTGGCCGAGCGGACAGCGCTCGACGTCGAGGGCGTGCTCGGCGCGCGTGACCTGCGGATGCGGTGGATCGGGCACCACCTGCGGGCCGAGCTGGCGGTGACGGTCGCGGCGGACCTGAGCGTCCGGGAAGCCCACGCGCTCGCGCACGTCGTGGAGCACCGGCTGGTGCACACGATCCCGCGGCTGGCCGCGGTGGTCGTCCACACCGAACCGGCGGTCGGCGCGGAACTCGCGCACTAGCTCCGCCGCAGCCCGAACGCCAGCTTCAGGAGGACCAGCAGCACCGTGCCGAGGATCAGCGGCTGCGCGAGGATCAGCTGGACGACCTGCGGCATCGCCTTCAGCGTCGGCGCGGGGACGAACAGGCCGCCGATCGCCGTGATGAACGGGAAGCCGGCCAGCATCAGGTTGTCGCGGGACCAGTGCACGCCCGAGAGGACGTCGATCGCGCTGGCGAACAGCACGCCGAACAGCACCGTGCCCGCCGCGGCCAGCACCGGCAGCGGGACCGCCTGCAGCAGCCGGTCGAACGGGCCGAGGCCGCCCAGCACCAGCAGGATCACGCCGGTGGCCAGCGTGACGTACCGCGAGCCCACCTTCGTCACGCGCAGCAGGCCGATGTTGTCCGGATAGGCCAAAGTGGACAGTCCGCCGAACACCGCCCCGACCGTGCTGCCGAGGACTTCGCCGAACACGCCCTGGGACACGCGGTGGCCGGACAGCTCCTGCCCGCCCCAGTCGGCCACGATGTCGTAGGTGGCGATGCTTTCGGCGATCGCGGGCAGCAGCGTGATGAAGAAGATCAGCACGAGGTCGCCCTGCACGGCGAAGCCGAACGGGAAGATCCGCGGCACCGTGACGCCGAGGTTCTCCCCCACCGCGCCGAAACTCGTCGGCGCGAGCAGCGCGTAGACGACCGTCCCGGCCACCACCGCGACCAGGACCGCGCCCCGGCGCAACAGCTTTCCCCGACGCAGCAACGTCAACGCGATGACCAGCGCCGCCGCGACGCCGCCCGCGAGCAGGTTCACCCACGGGAAGCCCGGGCTCGCAGGCGTGCCCAGCCAGTTGGGCAGGGCGGTGCTCGTCAGCTGGGTCGCGAGGATGAGCACGAGCACGCCGGAGATGACCGGGTCGCGCACGAACTTCGCCAGGTACGTGATCGGGCCGAACCGCTTGAGCGGGATTGCGATGACGCACCAGATCAGCCCGGCGACGACCATCGACCCGAACGCGGCGCCGAGACCGCCGCGCCCGTGCCCGACGGCCAGCAGCGCGGCGAGCGAACCCGCGTACGGCCCCTGGATGATCGGCAGCCGCAGCAGCAGTACCGACTGCAGGATCACGACCAGCCCGGACGTCATGAAGGTGACGCCGTAGAGGTAGGCGGTGTCCGCGGCGGACAGCTTGAACGCCGTGCCGATCAACGCGGGGAAGATCAGCAGGCCCGCCATGCCGAGGATGTTCTGGATCCCGAGCCCGACCGCGCTCGAGACCCGGACCTTGTCGTCGATGCCGACGTCGAAGACGGGTACGTGACCGGCCGGCGCGTCGACGGTGATGCGAGTGGCCATGGGGACTCCTGGGGAGCGGGGTCAGCGGACGGGACGGGGAGCACGCAGCCGGGCGGCCCAGCGTTCGAGCATCCCGGCGAGCACGATGCGGATCAGCTCGGCCGCCTTCATCGGCGGAGCTTCGTCCCGCGGCTCGCCGCTGGGAGGTACGGCGGTGGGTGCGGGCTGTGCCACCGAAGCAGCAGCCGGAGCGGGCGCCGCGGGTTCGCCCTGCTCGATGCGCTGCCGCACCCGGGACGCGAGCTCTCCCACCATCCGGCCCGAGACGTCGGCCATGATCCCGCGCCCGAACTGCGCCAGCTTGCCCGAGATCGTCAGATCCGTGGCCAGCACGACGTTCGCGCCCTCGCCCGACGGCGTCACGCGCATCGTCGCGCGCGCCTTGGCGGTGCCGGAGCCGCGCGAGTCCTTGCCGTCGGCCAGCAGCACCGCCGTGCGCGCGACCGCGTCGCGCTCCACCACCTTCGCCACGCCCTGGTAGGCCGCGGTCACCGGACCGACCTTGATCTTCACCTTGCCCTGGTAGGCGTCGTCACCGAGGTCCTCGGTCAGCTCGGCGCCCGGGAAGCACGCGGCGACGTTGTGGGCGTCCTGCAGGAAGCGGTACACCTCGTCGGGGTCGGCGGCGACCTCGAAGGAGTTCTCGATGAGCATCAGGAGACCTTCTTCTTTTCGGCAACTGAGTCGGCGACTGAGGCGGCGGCCAGCAGGGCGTCGACGATGCGGGCGGGGGTGACCGGCGCCCGGGTCACGCGGGCGCCGAGCGGGCGCAGGGCGTCCTCGACGGCGTTGGCGATCGCGGCCGGGGGCGGGACCGTGCCGCCCTCCCCCGCGCCCTTCACCCCGAGCGGGTTGAGCGGGCTGGACGAATGGATGTGGAACAGCTCGACCGGCGGCACCTCGGCCGAGGACACCAGCGCGTAGTCGAGGTAGCTCGTGGCCTGCGGGGTGGCCTCGTCGTCGTAGACGGCTTCTTCGTACATCGCGTTGCCGAGGCCGTGGGCGAACCCGCCGAGCACCTGACCGTCGACGAGCAGGGGGTTGATCACGGTCCCGCAGTCGTGGCCGATGACGTACTTGAGGATGGTGATCCCGCCGGTCTCGGGGTCCACCTCGACCAGCGCGGCGTGCGCGCCGCTGGCGTAAGCCGCTCGCTCCGGCGAGAAGTAGCTCGCCGTCTCGAGCCCGGCGGTGATCCCGCGGGGCAGCGTGATGCCGTGCTTGCCGATGTTCGCGACCTGCGCGAGCTGTTGCAGCGAAACGGACTTCTCGCGGTCACCACCCAGGCACGCGTGGTTGCCGTCGAAGTCCACTTCGGACACATCGCAGCCGAGCAGCACCGCCGCCGTGTCGAGCAGCCGGGCTCGCATCTGCTTCGCCGCTTCGAACACCGCCGGCCCGCAGGTGGCCGTGATGCGCGAGGCGAACGTGCCCTGGCCGAACGGGATCCGCGCGGTGTCGCCGGTCGTGACGTCGATGTAGGCCATGTCCAGGCCGAGGCCGTCGGCGGCGATCTGGGCGTAGATCGTCTCGTAGCCCTGCCCCTGGCCGGCCGCGGCGAGCGTCACGAGGAGCCGGCCTCGGTTGGTGAGGCGGATCTTCGCGCCTTCGTACGGGCCGAGCCCGCAGCCTTCGACGTACACGGCGAGCCCGATGCCGAGGTACCGGCCTTGCTCGCGCAGGCGAACCTGCTCCCGCCGGGCCTCGTCGTACCCGATGCGCTCGACCGCGCCTTCCAGCAATGCCGGGAAGTTGCCACTGTCGTAGGTCAGCGGGCTGCCGTCGCGGAACATGATGCCGACCTGGTACGGGAACTCGTCGGCCTGGATGAGGTTGCGCCGCCGCACTTCCGCGGGGTCGAGGCCGAGGTGCGCCGCGATCCGGTCCATCATGCGTTCCATCACGAACACCGCCTGCGGCCGGCCCGCGCCCCGCACCGACGAGGTCGGGACCATGTTGGTGTAACAGGCCCGCAGCTCGATGTCGATGTTGGGCACCTTGTACGGGCCCGGCACCGTCGACGTCGTGATCGACGGGACCTGCAGTCCGGCACAGTACGCGCCCTGGTCGTGCTCGATCACGTCCTTGACGGCCAGGAGCCGGCCGTCGGCGTCGAAGCCGACCTCGACCTGGTGCGTCTGCGAGCGTTCCATCATCGCCGAGACGAAGTTCTCCTGCCGGTCCTCGACCCACTTCACCGCGCGGCGCAGCCGTTTCGCGACCCACGGGATCACGACTTCTTCGCCGTAGAACTGGGCTTTGGGGCCGAAGCCGCCGCCGACGTCCGGCGGGGCGATCACGCGCAGGTCGTCCTCGGCCATCTCGTAGATCATCGACAGCTGCTGGCGCGCGTAGTGCGGCGACTGGGTGGTGTCCCAGATGGTCAGCTGCCCGGTCGCCGGCTCGAAGCGCGCGGCCACGGCGCGCGGTTCCATCGAGTGGCCGCCGCCGCGCATGACGAAGAACTCTTCGCTCAGCGTGTGCGGTGCGGTGCTGAGCGCTTCCGCCGCGTTGCCGGCGCTCTGGGTGAGCAGCACGGCCACATTGGACTCGTCGCCGGTGTGGACCAGCGGGCCGCCGGGGCGCAGCGCGGCGGCGGTGGAGCCGACGGCGGGCAGCACCTCGTAGTCGACGTCGATCAGTTCCAGCGCGTCTTCGGCGATGTACCGCGACTCCGCGATCACGACAGCGAGGGCCTCGCCGACGTAGTGCAGCTCCTCCGGCGGCATCGGCAGCCGCGGGTAATCGCGCAGCTGCGGGTGCTGCACCTTGGGCGCCAAGGGTTTCTGGATCTCCATCAGGTCCGCGCCGGAGAACACCGCGACGACGCCGGGCAGCGCGAGGGCTTCGCTCGCGTCGAACGCCGTGATCCGCGCGTGCGCGTGCGGCGAGCGCAGGAAGGCCGCCGCGAGAGCGTCGGGGAGGTCGAGGTCGTCGAGGTAGCGGCCCTGGCCCGTGAGCAGCCGCTGGTCCTCGCGGCGCGGCAGCCGGGCGCCGATCATCGCCTCAGGCATCGGACCGTCCATTCGCGACGTCCAAGACGGACTGGACGAGCCCGGTGTAGCCGGTGCAGCGGCAGATGTTCCCGCTCAGCACCTCGCGCGCCTGGGCCTCGTCGCGGACGGTGTCCTCGCGCAGCGCGGCCGTGACGCTCATCAGGAACCCCGGCGTGCAGAACCCGCACTGCAGGGCGTGGTTGCGCTTGAACGCCTGCTGCAGCGGCGCCAGTTCGCCGTCGGTGGCCAGGCCTTCGACCGTCTCGACGGCCGCGCCGTCCACCTGGACGGCGAGCATCAGGCACGCGCGCGTCGCGGCGCCGTCGACGATCACCGTGCACGCGCCGCAGACGCCGTGCTCGCAGCCGAGGTGCGTGCCGGTCAGCCGCAGCTTCTCGCGCAGGAAGTCCGCCAGGGTCAGGCGCGGGTCGACGGCCTCGTCGAACGGGTCGCCGTTGACCGTGCCCCGGACCCGCCGGGTGGCTTGCTCAAGCATGGGCCTTCTCCGTGATGTCGGCGAGCGCGCGCTTGACCAGCACGCCGGTGAGCCGGGCGCGGTATTCGGCGCTCGCGTGGATGTCGCCGGTGGGGTCGACCTGGGCGCGGGCGGTGGCCTCAGCGGCCGCGCCCAGGTCGGGTCCGAGGGGCTGCCCGATGACGAGCAGTTCGGCGTCGGTGAGCCGTTGCGGGGTCGGCGCGACGCCGGCCGCCGCGATCCGGCACGCCGTGACGACGCCGTCATCCACTTCGCACACCGCCGCGACACCGGCCAGCGCGAAGTCGCCGCGCCGGGTGGCGAACTCGCGGAACGCGGAGAACTGGTTCGTCCCCGGTCGGTCGACGCTCACCTCCAGCAGCAGTTCGTCCGGCTCGAGGGCGGTGGTGAGGTGGAACAGGAAGAAGTCCGCCGCGGACACGGTCCGGACGCCCCGGGCCGAGGCGACGGTGAACTTCGCGTCCAGCGCGGTGAGCACGCTCGGCAGCTCGGCGGCCGGGTCGGCGTGGGCCAGGCTGCCGCAGATCGTGCCGCGGTTGCGGATCTGCGGGTGGGCGACCTGGTGCAGGGCCTCGGTGAGCACCGGCAGCAGCCGCGCGGCCTCGGCCGAGCGTTCGAGCTGCCGCTGGCGGACCAGGGCGGGGATCGTGATCGTGTCCTCGCCGAACGCCGGCGTCCCCCACTGCTGCCCGATGCGGTTGATGTCGACGAGGTGCTCGACGTGGGCCAGGCGGAAGTTGAGCATCGGCATCAGGCTCTGGCCGCCGGCCAGGACCTTGGCGTCGTCGCCGAGATCGCGCAGCAGGTCGAGGGCTTCGTCGAGCTCGCGAGGCGCGTGGTAGGTGAAGCGGGCGGGTTTCATCGGGTCTCCGTGACGCGGCGCAGGTGCTGCCGGACGCGGCCGGCGAGCAACGGGCGTTCGACGAGCGACAGGTGCCGCAGGTCGGGCAGGATGTCGAGCTCGGCGCCGTCGATGCCCTCGGCGAGCTGCCGGGCCATCGTCGGCGGGGTCGCGTAGTCGTGCCGCCCCACCAGCACCAGCGTCGGCGCGGTGACCGACGGCAGCAGCGGCCGGGAGTCCATGGCGCCCATGGCGATCGACGCCGCGGCGTGGGCCTCGCTGTTGGTGCGCAGGAAGATCTTGACGACGCGGTCGGCTTCTTCCGGGTGCCGGTCGCGGAACTCCGGGGAGAACCAGCGGTCGAGCTGGAAGGTCACCTGCTTCGCCCGCGGCGCGGCGACGGCCTTCTGCGCGCGTTCGGCCCAGGCGGTGACGGCGTCTTCGCCGTACCAGGCCGTGGTGTCGGCCAGCACGAGCGAGCGGACGCGCTCGGGGTAGCGGCCGGCGAAGTTCACCGCGACGCTGCCGCCCATCGACAGGCCGAGCAGGCTCGCCGACGGGAGGTCGAGGGCGTCGAGGGTGCGGGCGACGTCGTCGGCGAGGTCTTCGATGCTGAACGGCTTGCCGTCCCAGGCGCTGTCGCCGTGGCCGCGCAGGTCGAGGGCGAAGACCTGGAACTCGTCGGAAAGGGCTTCGGCCAGTGGCGTCCACAGTTCGCCGGAGAGCGCGAGCGGGTGCAGCAGGACCAGGGGTTCTCCCGCGCCGCGGCGGCGCACGGCCAAGGGCTTGCTCATGCGGGCCTCCGGAAGAGCGTGTCGGCGTTGGTGTGCAGGACCGCTTCGACGGCCGCCGGGTCGAGGCCGCTTTCGCGGACGGTCCGGACCGGCTCGGGGTCGCCGAGCGCGAACGGGTAGTCGCTGCCCAGCACCAGCTTTTCGGAACCGACGAGCCCGGCCAGGAACGCGATCGACGAACCGGACAGCCCGACGGTGTCGTAGTGGAAGTCGCCGAGGTACGCGGACGGCTTCTCGCGCCGCAGCTCGCCGGCGAAGGCTTCCTTGGTGCGGTAGCCGCCGTCGAGGCGATGCGCCTGGTACGGCAGGAACCCGCCGCCGTGCACGAGGACCAGCCGCAGGTCCGGATGGCGGTCGAGGACGCCGGCGAGGATGAGCTTGGTGACCGCGACGGTGTTGTCGATCAGCCGGCCGTGGACGTTGCCCATCGTGCCCAGCGAGGCGAGGTCTCCCGACGGCCCGCACGTCGGCGGGTGCAGGACCACCGGGATCCCTTCGGCCGCGGCGAGCGTCCACAGTGGATCGAACGACGGCTCGTGCGGCGCGGGGCCCGCGGGCGGGTCGGTGTTGAGGATCAGCCCGGCGAACTCGGGTCGTTTCCAGGCCTCGAGCAGGTCGTCGGCGGCCCGGTCGCCGTCGTCGGTGGCCACCGAAGCCAGCGCGACGGTGCCGGCCGCGGACTCGGCCATCGCGTCGTTGACCGTGCGCGCCCAGTCCCGGGCGCGGGCCGGGTTGAGCGGAGCCGACTGGATGTCCAGCCACGGCGAAAGGATCTGCCGCGTGACGCCGGCCTGCCGCCGCCAGCCGGCCTGGGCGCCGGGCTCGGTCATCCGTGCGCCGATGGGCCGGGTCTCGCCGGTGCCGGGCACCGCCACCACCCAGCCCGCCTCGGTGCGCCGCGCCGAGAACCCCGCGACGGGGGCCTGCTCCAGCGCGGTCAGCAGCGAGGGCGGCACGATGTGCGCGTGCGTGTCGAGGACTTCCGTCCGACTCACCTCCACCGGTCGGGTTGGTGCCCTGACGCTAAGCGGGGTCGTGGTGCTGGGACCAGCGCGCTTTCCTGGCAGCAGGCATAAGGAGAACTGACAGCCGGGGCCTCGCTTCCGGCGGGCGTTCGTGATGCGATGGTCGGACGAGTCCACAGAGGAAGGCGGCGGTCGTGACGGAAACCCGGAACGTGGTCGTGGCGATCACCGGCGCCAGCGGAGCGTGCTTGGGCGTGCGCGTCCTGCAACTGTTGCGGGAACAGCCCGGGTTCCGGACGCACCTGGTGCTGTCCAAGGCCGGGATCCTCACCCTGCGCCACGAATGCGACCTCACGGTGGCCGACGTCCGCGCGCTCGCCGACGTCACCTACCGGCCGGGCGAGATCGGGGCGACGATCGCGTCCGGCTCGTTCCCGGTCGCGGCGATGCTCGTCGTGCCGTGCTCGGTCAAGACGCTCTCGGCGATCGCCACCGGCTACACCGACGACCTGGTCAGCCGCGCCGCCGACGTCTGCCTCAAGGAGGGCCGGCCGCTGCTGCTGATGGTCCGCGAAACCCCGCTGCACCTGGGGCACCTGAAGTCGATGGTCGCGGTGACCGAGGCCGGCGCGATCATCGCGCCGCCGGTGCCCGCGTTCTACCCGCGTCCGCGGACCGTCGGGGACCTCGTGGACTACACGGCTCGCCGCGCGCTCGCCCGGGTGGGACTATGGGAGCTGGCGCCGGAACCGTGGGACGGCGAACTGACCAGGGCCGACCCGGCCGACCTGCTGGGGCGGTGACGAAAGGGACCGGGGTGCTGGAGGCGCGGCGGCTGCAGATCTTCTCCGCGGTGGCCGAGCACGGCTCGTTCACCGCGGCGGCCGAGGCCCTGTTCATGACCCACTCCGCGGTCTCGCAGCAGATGGCGCTGCTCGAACGGCAGCTGGGCGTCCCCCTGATGATCCGCGGGCCGCGCGGGATCGAGCTCACCGAAGCGGGCAAACTGCTGTCCGAACGCAGCACCGGGCTGCTCGGCACGATCGCCCACATCGAGCAGGAGATGTCCGACCTCAAGGCGCAGCACGCGTCGGTGCGGCTCGGCGCGTTCCCGACGGCCGGGGCCGACCTCATCCCCCGCGTCGTGCGCGAGTACCAGCGCCGGTACCCGGAGACGAAGATCGTGTTGCGCTCGGCGCACGCGTCCGACATGACGGCGGCCCTGCGCGACGGCTCGATCCACCTGGGCCTGGTCTGGGACTACGACTTCGACCCGCGGTCGGTGCCCGCCGACGTCGAGTGGGTCCACCTGGCCGACGACCCGCTGTGCGTGCTGGTGCCGCTGGACCACCCGGTCGCCGGGGAGTCCGAAGTGGAGCTGCGGGAGCTGGCCGGCGAGACGTGGGTGGTGCGCAGCCACCGGCCGCCGTACGACGAGGCGTTCACGACGTTGTGCCGGTTGTCCGGTTTCGAGCCGCGGATCGGCTTCGCGACCGAGGACTACCTGTCGGTGCAGGGCCTGGTCGCGGCGGGGATCGGCATCGGCGCGGCCCCGCGGCTGGCGCTGGTCGCGCAACGCCCCGACGTCGTCGCGGTGGCGATCGCCCCGGCGGCCCCGCGGCGGCGGATCGCGGCCGTGCGCCTGCTGGAGGCGAGTCATCCCCCCGCGGCGCGGCAGATGCTGGAAGTATTGCGGGTCGTGGCGACGACCGACCCGGAGGAACACGCGTGACCGAACCGCCCGATGTCCTGCGCCGGATGCTGCTCGACGGGCGCGCGGACGTCTCGTTGGTCGACCGGATCGTCGAGGACCTGGCCCGCCGGATCATCGACGGTTCCCTGCCCCCGGGCGCGGACGTCAACTCGGTGGACCTGGCCCGCCGGTTCAGCACGTCGCGCACGCCGATCCGGGAGGCGCTGCTGACGTTGCAGCGCGAGGGGCTGGTGGACATCCCGGCCCGCCGCCGGCCGCGGGTCGCGCCGGTGACGCTCGCCCAGGCGCGGGAGCTGTACGAGATCCGGGCATCGCTGCACGCGCTGGTGAGCGAGCTGATCGTCGCTCGTTCTCCGGATTTGTCGGTGCTCGCTTCTTGGCAGGCACATTTGCGTGACGACGCTGCTAGCGGGGACGTCGATGCGTACTTCTGGCACAACGTTTCCTTCCGCCAGGCCGAGGCGGAGGTGGCCGGGAACCGGCAGTTGACGCGGTTGCTGGGGTCGCTGGGGTTGCGGACTTTGCAGCTGCGGCACGTAAGTTTGTCGTTGCCGGGGCGGTTGGACCGGTCGGTGGCGGACCATGAGCGGTTGCTGGCGGCTTATGCCGACGGGGACGCGGCTTTGGCGGTGGCGTTGACGCGGTCGATCATCATGACCGGGTTGCATTCGATCGAGGCTTCGGGGTGGTCGGGGCTCGAGGTCGCGGAGTGAGTCAGACGCCGCCGGCGCGTTCGATCGCCCGGTAGCCGCGCATCACCAGTGACCGGCTCACCGCCGCCGCCATGGCGGCGTCGCGGTCCGCGTACGCGTTCACCAATCTCTCGTGGTCCGCCACCGAATGCAGCAGGCGACCCGGCAGCGAGAGACTCAAGTGCCGGAACCGATGCATCTGCAGGCCCAGCGAACTCAACCGCCGCTGCAGCTCGCCGTTCTTCGACAAACTCGCCTCCGCGTTGCGAAACCCGACGTTGTGCCAGAAGTACGCATCGACGTCACCCGCCGAAGCATCCGCCGAAAGCAGCCCCTGCCAGCGCCGCAACCCGAAGATCTCCGCGTCCGACGCCCGCGCCACCAGCAATTCGCTCACCAGCGCGTAGAGCGAAGCCCGGATCTCGTAGATCTCCCGCACCTGCGCCATGTCCACCGGGGAGACGTAGGGCCGTCGCCGGGGCGGGATGATCACCAGGGACTCCCGCTCCAGCAACAACAATGCCTCCCGCACCGGCGTGCGCGAAGTGCTGAACCGGCGGGCCAGCTCGGCGGAGTTCACCTCGTGGCCCGGCGGCAGCCGCCCCTCGACGATGCCCACCGCGATCTCCTGGAAGATCGTGAACGCCAGCGACGAGCTGCCCTCCACCCCGCGCAGCGCGGTGAAGAGCAGCTCCCGCCGGAGGTCCGGGAGATCGACGGCGGTCACTAGCCGAGGACCTCGGGCCAGCGCCGGCTCACGTCGGCGATCAGCGAGGGGCTCGACTCCGCCACCGCCGGGAAGTCGCCCAGCCGCTCGAACGGACGGCACGCGTCGATGATCGCGCGGCTGTTGAACGCCACCGCGCCGGGCAGCGTCAGCGGGTCGACCCGGCTGCCCCACGTCCGCTTCATCACCTCGATGTCGATGGACGGGTCCGTCCGCCCGCACATCGCCCAGACGACCTCGCCGAGGTCGCGCGGGTTGACGTCGTGGTCGACGACCACCGTGAACCGGTTCATGTACGCCGCGCTCGGCAGCTGCGAAGTCAGGTACGCCGCCTGGCGCGCGTGCCCCGCGTAACGCTGTTCGATCGCGACGATCAGCAGCGAGCGGCCGCCGCCCGCCTCGTGCGCCCAGACGCCGCGCAGCCCCGGCAGGCCCGTCTTGCGCAGCGAGTCCGTGATGATCGCGGACTTCATCACCGTCCGCATGTACGAATAGTCGTGCGGCGGCTTGCCCGGCGGCGCGCCGAGCAGGATCGGGTCGTCGCGGTAGTACACCTTTTCGACGTCGATGGTGAGGATCGGGTCGCGCGAGCCGGAGTAGTAGCCGGTCCACTCGCCGAACGGGCCTTCCGGGCGCTTGTCGTCCGGCCGCACCCACCCTTCGATGGCGATCTCGGCGTCGTGCGGCAGCGGCAGCCCGGTCGCGAGCCCGGCGATCGTGCGCACCGGGGCGCCGGCCATCGCACCGACGTAGTCGTACTCCGAGACGTCGCCGGGCACCTCGACGCCGGCCGCCACCAGGTACGCCGGGTGGTGACCCAGCGACGCCGCGATCGGCGCCCGCCCCTCGGCTTCGAACCAGCGGCGCAGGTGCTGGGCGCCGTGCTTGCCCGCCTCTATGTTGACGCTCACCGCGCGGCCGTCGTCCTGCACCTGCATCCGGTACGCGCCCAGGTTGATCCGGCCGGTGTCGTAGTCGCGCGTGACCACGGCGCAGCCCGTGCCGATGTACCGGCCGCCGTCACCCTCGTGCCAGCGCGGCACCGGGAACTTCAGCAGGTCGACCTCGTCGTCCACATGGGACAGTAGCGGGCCGTCGGCCACGGTGACCGCGCGGAAGTCGCCCGACCGGTCGATCCACTCCCCCGGCTTGACGGCGAGCTTCTCGACGAGGTCCTCGTCGGTGTTGTCCCAGCCGAGCCCGAGCACCGAACCGAGCAGCCGCGGATTGCTGACCGAGCCGGACAGCACGCGCGAACCGGCAGCGTAGTCCTTGATCGAGTCGAACATCAGGGCTTTGGGGTGCGAACGCCGGTAGTTGACCTGGGAGAGCGCGCCGATCTCGAGCTCCCAATGGGCGCCTTCGACGGTCTGCACCTCCCCGGCCGCCTCGGCTTCGGCGAGCCACTTCCGCAGGTCGGTCATGCCGGAATCCTTCGCGAGTTCTGGCGGAGGTGGCCGATCGCCGCCTCGGCGGTGAGCACGTCCGCGTACTTCTGGTCCAGGTCGAACAGGCTCAGCCAGTGCGAAGCCTCGAAGCGGTCGAAACAGCAGTCGCCGACGACGCCGACCCGGTAGCCGCGGCTGCAGGCGTCGACGACGGTCGAGCGCACGCACCCGCTGGTGGCTTCGCCGACGACGAGCAGGGTGTCGTGGCCGCCCATCCGCAGCATCGTGTCCAGCGGGGTGTCGTGGAAGCAGCTGGGGCCGATCTTCTCCAGCACGACGTCACCGGCCCACGGTTCCACTTCGGACACGATCGCGTTCGGATCCACTGTGGACTTCGGGGCGAGTGCCGAGCCCGGCTTCCGGTTCCACCGGCCGTACCGCGCCGGCGTCGCGTGGAAGTAGATCACCGGCGCCCCGGCGTCGCGGGCCGCGCGCAGCACCGGGGCGGTGCGGTCGACAGCCGCCCAGCCCTCGGCGCCGCACGCGCTGGGCCAGTCCGCGACCGCGCCGAGGATGTCCTGGCGAGGCAGGCCCAGCGCCGCGTAGTACAGGTCGACGACGAGGACGGCCGGGTTGGTCCCCAGACCGAACGGGGCCCGCTTCGCCCACGACGTCGCCGCGAGCACCGCGCGGTCCCGTTCGGTCAGGTACTTCGTCCACTCGGCTTCGAAGTTCATGGCGCCGTGAGGCTGTTGTCGATGTACTTCGCGATGTCCGATGGAGCAGTGGTTTTGGCGTTCTCCGCGGCTTCGTCGAAGGCCTGCTTGATCACCTTCTCGTCCACCGCGGGGGTCTTCGCCCAGACGTCGAGGAAGAAGTCGTAGGCGTAGGCGGCGAGTTCGGGGCTCTTCACGCCGCTGTACTTCTGGATGCTCGCGACCGTCTCGTTCTTGTGGGCGCGGATGTACTGCAGCGCCTCGGTTTCCGCCGCGATGAACCGCTTGACGACCTCGCGGTTGTTCTGCAGGTACTTCGACTGCACGGTGTAGGCGCCGAGCGGGAACGGCATGTTCGACAGCGCGGCCAGCCGGTGCGCGCCCTTCTCCCGGCTCTCGGTGCCGTTGGGCGGCTGCGTGAGGATCGCCGACACGGCACCGCTGCCGAGCGCGGCCACCTCGGCCGGGACGCCCTTGACGAACACCGCGGTGACGTCTTCGCGCTTGAGGCCGTTCGCTTCCAGCAGCGCGGTCAGCCCGAAGTCGCTTTCCGAGCCGGGCGAGGTGATCGCGACCTTCTTGCCCTTGAGCCCGGCGACCGACTTGACGTCCGGGCTCGCCCACATCTCGAGGTTGTAGTGCGGTTCGGACATTGCCACGTACTTGAGATCGGCGCCCTTCATGATGGCGGCCGCGGTGTCGGCCGCGACGCCGACGCCGATCTGGACGCTGTCGCTGGCCAGCCCGGCGACCAGCTGGGAGCTGTCGTTGAGCCGGCTGAGCTTCACGTTGAGGCCGTGCTTGGTGAAGATGCCGTAGTCCTGCGCGGTGTAGAGGTCGGAGTAGCCCGCGCCGAGCGCGGTGTAGCCGATGGTGACCGGCAGCGCGCCGCTGGCGTCGGCGGTGACCTTGCCACCGGCCCCGCCCCCGCACGCGGTGAGGCCGAGCAGCAGGCTCGCTGCGATGAGTGTCGTCCGGATCTTCATTCTGCACCTGCCCAGTGGGTGAAACGGCGTTCGACCAGCCGGACGGCCCAGTTCAGCAGCAGGGCGACCACGGCCAGGAGGACGATCCCGGCCATCGCCGAGTCCATGTTGAAGTTGGAGGTCTGCGTCTGCACGAAGTAGCCGAGGCCCTGGCTGGCCAGGAACAGCTCGGCGACGATCGCGCCGACCAGCGCGCGGCCGACGGCCAGGCGCACGCCCGCGAGGATGTACGGCAGCGTCGCGGGCAACGCGATGGTGTAGAAGAACTTCAGCCGCGGCGTGCAGAACACCGTCGCGACGCGGGTGTAGTCGCTGTCGAGGTTCCGCACGCCCGCGGTGATGTTGATGATCAGCGGCAGGATCGCGGCCCACACGATGACGATCACGCGCGAGGTGTTGTCGATGCCGAACCAGAAGATGATGATCGGCAGGAACATCACGTACGGCACCGAGTAGAGGATGTTGACCATCGGCTCGGTCATGTCGTGCAGGATCTTGCTGCGGCCCAGCACGAGCCCGATCGGGATGCCCAGGACGAACGTGATGCCGAGGCCCCACAGCAGTTCCAGGCCGGTCGCCCCGAGCGCCGGGTAGATTTCGCCGGAGCCGAAGAGCTTCGTCTCGGCCGCGGCGATGCGCAGCGGGTTGCTGCTGAAGGAGACGTCGACGAGGCCGAGCGCCGTCGCGAGTTGCCACAGCACCAGGACGATCGCCATCCCGGCCGTGCCGAGCAGCCCGCTACGGTGTCGCCGCGCCCAGCCGGAGCTCACCGACAGAGCCGGCGGTGGGGTCGGTGCTGGCGTCGTGCGCGGGAGAGACGCTGTTGTCATGGTTCGGCTCCGAAGCTGCGGGTTCGTGGTGAAGGGCCGAGAGGATCTTGTCGCCGTAGGCCAGGAACTCGGCGCTGCGCCGCCAGGCGGCGTCGCGCGGGCGGGGCACGTCGATGACCACTTCCAGCGCGACGTGCGCGGGTGACGGGGAGAAGACGAGCACGCGGTCGGCGAGCAGCACGGCCTCGTTGACGTCGTGGGTCACGAACATCGCGGTCTTCTTCGTGACGGCGTCCGCCTGCCAAATCCGCAGGAGCTCGTCCTGCAGGTTCTCGCGGGTCTGCGCGTCGAGCGCCCCGAAGGGCTCGTCGAGCAGCAGCAACGTCGGATCGGTGGCCAGGGCGCGCGCGAGGTTGACGCGCTGTCGCATCCCGCCCGAAAGTTCGTGCGGGTACTTCTTCGCGACCTTGGCCAGGCCGACGATGTCGAGGAGCTCTTCGGCGCGTTTCCGGGTCTGGGCGTTGAGCCTGCCCTGGACCTGGGGTCCGAAGAGGACGTTGTCGAGGACGGTCCGCCACGGGTAGAGCGAGGCGTGCTGGAAGACCAGCGACCGCTCCGGCCCGGGGCCGGTGATCGGCCGGCCGGCCAGTTCCAGTGCCCCGCCGGCGACGGGCACGAGCCCGGCGACGGCCTCGAGGAAGGTGGTCTTGCCGCACCCGCTGGGGCCGACGATGACCACGAACTCCTCGTCGCGGATCTGCAGGTTCAGGTCCAGGCACGCGGTGGAGAATCCGCTGCCGCGCCGGGCGCGGTGCCCGAGCAGCAGGTCCCGGGCGTCCAGGCAGATGTTCGGGACGGACATCAGCACGCCCCCGGGGTTTCTGGGTGGTTCACTACCGCTCCTCCTTGCCGATGGCTGCACTGCGGACCGCAAGGTGTCGACACTTCGGGAGAGTCTGCGTCCGCGCTGGCGACAAAGTCAAGGATTCAGAATCGAGTAAGACAAGGTTCTGTCGCTAACTGTCGACACTAGCCACTTCGTGACAGCTCACCCCGGCCCAAAGCCGTGAAGGCCTCCTTACCGGCCTTAAGAGCCGGTAAGGAGGCCTTCACGGACTACGGGGTCAGGCGACGGGCTCCGCCACCGGTTCCGGCTTCGGGCTCAGCACTCCCGCGAACACCGCCGCCAGCACGCACAGCACCACCGGGAACGCGAAGGTGACGTTCAGCGGCATCCACCGCGTCAACCCGCCGATCAACGCCGGCCCGGCCAGCAGACCCACGTACCCCAGCCCGACCACCCGGGCCATCAGCGCGCCCGACGCCCGCGTGTCGAGATTTCCCGCCGCGGTGAACAGCTGCGGGACCCCGCCCGACAGCCCCAGCCCGAACAGCGCCCAGCCGACGAGCGACAGCGGCACCCACGGGGCCGCCGCGGCGATCGACAGGCCGACCGCCGCCAACGCCGCTCCGTACCGGACGATCGCCGCCGGGCCCGCCCAGGCCGCCACCCGGTCGGTCAGGAACCGGCCCGTCGTCATCGCCACCGCGAACGCGCCGTACGCCAGCGCCGCCGTCGAAGCCGACGTGCCCAGGACCTTCTCCATGTGCAGGGCCGCCCAGTCGTTCGCCACGCCCTCCGACAGCATCAGCGCGAGCGCCAGCAACCCGAGCAGCCACACCACGCGGCCCGGCGTCCTGCGGCGCACGGCCGGCGATGGCTCGGCCGGAGAATCCATCGAGGGCGCGTCCGACGGCTCTATCAAGAACCGCGCCGCAGCCAGGGAAAGCACCACGCACACCACGCCGGTGCCGATGAGCGTGACGCCGGTCGGCACGCCCGCGCCGAGCGTCGCCGCGCCGATGACCGCCGCGAACGCTCCGCCGATCGACCACATCGCGTGGAACGCCGCCATGATCGGGCGCGGGTAGGCGCGCTCCACCACCACCGCGTGCGCGTTCATCCCGACGTCGATCGCGCCGTTGCCGAAGCCGAACAGCATCAGCGAAAGTCCCAGCGTCCACCACGAGTCCGCGAACCCCGGGGCGCACAGGGCCAGCCCGAGCAGCACCCCGGCCGCCGGGACCAGCCGGCGGTGGCCGAGCCGGTCGACGAGCGGCCCGGCGACCTGCATGCCCACGAACGCCGCGCCGCCGAGCACCAGCAGCAGCGCGCCCAGCGTGCTGTGCGAGATGCCGGTCGCGCGCTCGACGTTCGGGATGTGCACCACCCACATGCCCATCCCGAACCCGTTGAGGCCGAAGAACATGAAGGTCGCGAACCGGGCGGCGCGCGGGCGGGGCGGGGCGGTCGTCATCGGTTCTCCCAGGGGACGGCGACGTGCACGAGCACGCCGAGGCCGGCCAGCGCCGCGCGCTGGTCCTCGGGCGCACCCGGGTCGGTGATCACTACGTCCGCGCGGTCGGCGGGACAGACGTGGGCGAGCGCGGCGCGGCCCCACTTGGCGCCGTCGGCGAGCACGATCACCCGGGAGGCGACGTCGAGGGCCGCTCGCTTGACCTCGGCGTCGTCCAGGTCGAACGCGGTGAGCCCGGCGTCCAGGCCGAACGCGCAGGGGCTCAGCACGGCGACGTCGAACCGCAGGGACCGCAGCGAAGCCAGGGTCAGCGGGCCCACCAGGGCCTGCTCCCCCGGCCTCGGCTCACCACCCGGCAGGAGCAGGCGGACGTCCGCGTCGTCGGCCAGCTCCCGGGCCGCGTGCAGGGAAAGCGGCATCACGGTGACCGCGCGTCCGCGCAGCAGCCGCGCGAGTTCCAGCGCGGTCGTGCCGCTGTCCAGGACGATCGTTTCGCCGTCGCGGATCAGTTCGGCCGCGGCGGCCGCGATGGCCCGCTTCGCCTCGACCGCGGTCGTCGCGCGGGCCGCGAACGGCGGCTCGATCCCGGACGGCGACGCCGGTACGGCTCCGCCGTGCACCCGCCGCAGCACGCCGCGCGAGGCCAGGTGGTCGAGGTCGCGGCGCACGGTCATCTCCGACGCGCCGGTCGCCGACGCCAGGTCCGCGACGGCGACCTGGTCGGCGTCGCGCAGCCGCTCCACGATGATCCGTTGCCGCTCCGCGCTCTTCACGCCGCGATGCTCGCAATCTCCGAGTATTCGCACAACCGATTTGTTCGTCCGCTCACGTCGCTTGTGCGAAACACCGCTGCGGCATGATGGTGCCGTGCACGCCGCCGAGACCACCGCGACCCCGTGACCGGGGGCTACCTGAAGGGCCGGATCCGCCGCGAGGACATCATCACGGCGGCGGCCGCGGCGTACGGCGAACTCGGCTACCAGGGCTCGTCGCTGCGGGAAATCGCCAAGCGCGTCGGGATCTCGCACGCCGGGCTCCTGTACTACTTCCCGACCAAGGAAGCCCTGCTCGCCGCCGTGCTCGAACGGCGCGACACCGAGGACTCCGAGCGCGAGCGGCTGACGGTGCCGCCCGGCCTCGAGATCCTGCGCCACTTCGTCGCGCTCGCCGAGCACAACGTCCGCCACCCCGGGATCGTCGACCTCTACTCCCGGCTCGCCGCCGAAGCCGTCGCCCCGGACCACCCCGCGCACGAATACTTCGTGCGCCACTACCGGGCCGCGCGCGAAGGCGTGCACGAGTCGTTCGCGGTCCTGGCCGCCCGCGGCGAACTGCGTGACGGCGTCGACCCCGGGCTGGCGACGCTGACGTTCATCGCGCTGATGGACGGCCTTCAGGTGCAGTGGCTGACGGTCCCCGGCGAGGTGGACCTGGTCGGATCGCTGCGCTTCTACCTGCAGAACCTGCTCACCGTCCCGCTCTAGAGGGTCTTCGCGTACGGGTCCCAGCCGACCGGCAGCGCGGGCGGGACCTCGACGGTGCTCGCGACCTCGACGGTCTGCCCGCGAGTCAGGGACTCGTCGATCGCCAGCATCGCGTCGAGCACGTGGTAGGCCAGCTCGCCGGACGCGCGTTCCGGCACGCCGGCGCGGATCGCCCGCGCCAGCTCGAGCGCGCCGGTACCCCGCGAAGCCGCGTGCCCGTGCGAGGTCAGCTCTTCCGGTTCGGCGTGCCCCAGCAGGTGCAACGCCGTCGAGCCGTCGAACCGGTTGGGGTCCGGCAGCACGGCCGTGCCGAGCGTGCCGGTGAGCTCGACGAACCCCACCCGCTTGAGCGCCGAGTCGAAGCTCAGCACGAGCTGGGCGGAGCCGCCCGCCTCGAACTCGACGAGCGCGGTGACCGTCGTCGGGACCGTCACCGGGAACTCCGTGCCGGCCCGCGGCCCGGACCCGATGACGCGGGTGCCGCGCGCCCGCCCGCCGGCGCCGGTGACGCGCCGGATCGGGCCGAGCAGGTGCACCAGCGTCGTCAGGTAGTACGGGCCCATGTCCAGCAGCGGCCCGCCGCCGGCCTGGAAGAGGAACTCCGGCGCCGGGTGCCAGCTTTCCGGCCCCGGTACCTGGAAGAGGGCGAGCGCCGTCAGGGGCTGCCCGATCCGCCCCGCGTCGAGAGCGTGGCGCGCGGTCTGCAGGCCCGCGCCGAGGACTGTGTCGGGTGCGCTGGCGACGCGCAGGTTCTTCTCCCGTGCGCGATCCAGGAGCTTGCGGCCCGTCTGGCGGTCCAGGGCGAGGGGCTTCTCCGCCCAGACGTGCTTGCCCGCTTCAAGAGCCGCGAGCCCGACGTCGACGTGCGAAGCGGGGATGGTCAGGTTGACGACGAGCTCGATCTCGGCGTCGTCGAGCAGCTCGGTCACCGCGCCCGAGCGCGGCACGCCGTACTCGGCCGCGCGGGCCGCGGCACGCCCGGTGTCGAGGTCGGCGATCCGCAGCACGCGGACGTCCGGGAAGCTCGTCAGGTTTTCGAGGTAGGTGCCGCTGATGACGCCGGCGCCGACGATGCCGACGCCGACCGGGCCCCCGGTCACCGGCCGGCGCCGGTCAGGAAGGCGTGGCTGGCGGCGATGGCTTCGAAGAGGTCGCCGTCGTAGGCGTCGAACTCGACCACGCGCAGCGCGTCCGGCGCCGCGGCGAGCACCTCGGCGACGGGCACCCGGCCCTGCCCGGCGGGCACCTGGCCGCTGGCGTCGGTGGCCAGGCCGCCGTCCTTGACGTGGATCGCGCGGACGCGGTCGCCGAGCCGGCGCAGCAGGGCGGGCGCGTCCTCGCCGCCCGCGGTGGCCCAGTAGGTGTCGACCTCGAGCCCGACGGCCGGGTCGAGCTGGTCCGCGAACACCTCGAACGCGCTGCGGCCGTCGATCCGGGCCTGGAGCTCCCACCAGTGGTTGTGGTAGCCGACCGAGACGCCGTGCTCGGCCGCGACCTTGGCGGCGGCGTTCAGCGCGTCCGCCGTGGCGGCGATGCCGGCCGGGTCCTGCCACTGCTCCGGCTTGACGAGCGGGTCGATGACCAGGCCGATGCCCAGCTCGGCCGCCGCGGCGAAGACGGCCGCCTGATCGGCGCCGATCAGCCGGGCGTGCGCGGTCGGGGCGGTCAGGCCGTTCGCCGGCAGCCCGGCGCGCAGCGCTTCGACGTTCTCGACGACGCCGTAGGGCTCCACCTGCGTGAAGCCGAGGGCGGCGAGCCGCCGCAGGGTCTCGGCGGGATCGGCCGCGAAGGCGTCGCGGACCGAATACAGCTGCACGGAAAGCTCGCTCATCACCGGCTCCTGGAGGTCACGGGGTTCCTTGAATTTCTACCACCTGGTCAAAATTGGCACCAGGGATTTGGCGGCCGGTCCACCGGACGGCCGCACCGGCGTGCCGAGGGTCACTGCCGCGGTTGTTTTGGCGGGAGCCGGTTGGGGCAGTAACGCTTTGACGAGGTCAGGGCCGATCCGATCGTGGAGGTGCCGCCAGTGGACAGGGCAGGGGACGAAGTGGCCACGGGGGTCGTCGGGCACCCGGCGTCCCGTCGCGACCTGACGGAACTGTCCGAGGCCGCCCGCGACCTCGACCGCCGGATCGAGCAGCACCTCGCCCGGCTGCGCCGCGAACGCGCCGACGACATCCCCGACCAGCGGCTACGCCCGAGCGGCTGACCTCGGGTTCACCGCGCGGACGCGACCTACTACGCTGGGTGGTGCAACGCCACCCGCCGAAGTCCTGCGAGGTCGCCATGTCCGACACCCCGTCCCCGAGCCAGACGCCCGTGGGAGTCCACCCCGAGCGCCCGAGCATCGCGCGGATCTACGACGGGTTCCTCGGCGGCAACAACTTCTACGAAGTCGACCGCGTGGTCATGGAGAAGATCCGCACCGCGGTCCCGGAAGCGGTCGACATCGCCCGCGGCAACCGCGGTTTCCACAACCGCGCGCTGCGGATGCTGGCGAACCAGACCCGCATCCGGCAGTACCTGGACTGCGGGTCCGGGCTGCCGACGGCGGAAAACACGCACCAGATCGTCCAGCGCATCGACAAGGACCACACGGTCGTCTACGTCGACAACGACCCGGTGGTCCTCGCGCACGGCCGGGCGCTGCTCGTGGAGAACGACTTCACGCACATGGTCGAAGCGGACATCTTCAAGCCGGAAGCGGTGCTCGGCAACGACGAGGTGCGTGGTCACATCGACTTCTCGGAGCCGGTCGCGCTGCTGCACGTCGGCACGATGCACCACTTCGAGGGCGACGGCGCGGTCGAGGTCATGCGCGAGTACATCGACGCGCTGGCCCCGGGCTCGTACGTCGTGCTGTCGCACTTCTTCGACCCCGAGGTGCCGGAGCTGACCGCGATCGCCAAGCGCATCGAGAACATCCTGACCCAGGGCCCGCTCGGCGCCGGCCGGTTCCGCACGCGGGCGGAGATCGAAGCCATGCTGCCGGGACTGGAATTCCTCCAGCCGAACGCGACCTCCGCACCGGGCCTGGCGGTGTGCGACGAGTGGTGGCCGGACGGCCCCCGGCTCACGCCCCTGTCGGGTTCGGCGAGGTGCGTGGCCGGGATCGTCGGCGTCAAGCGCTAGCGCAACCGCCAGGAGTGGTCCGCGGTCCCGGTGTCGCCGAACTGCACCACCTGCGCGCTGTCGGCCGTGGACATGCCGGCCACCCCGAGCACCTTGCCCGAGTTGCGGTTGACGATCCGGAACCAGCCGCTGCCGTCGTCACGCAGCCGCCACAGGTGATCCGCTGAGCCGTTGTCGGTGAGCTGCACGATGTTCACACTGTCCGCTGTGGACATTCCGGCCACGCCCAGCACCTTGCCCGAGTGGACGTTGCGGATCAGGAACCAGCCGTCGGCCGCGGCCTCGAACGTCCACAAGTGGTCGTCGGTGCCGTTGTCGGTGAACTGCACGACCCGCGCATTGTCCGCAGTGGACATCTGATCGACCCCGAGGACCTTGCCGGAGTTGCGGTTCTCGACCCGCAGCCGGCCGTCCGGGACGAGCCGCCACACGTGGTCCGCCGTCCCGCTGTCGGCGAACTGCACCACCTGCGCACTGTCCGCAGTGGACATCTGATCGACGCCGAGGACCTTGCCGGAGTTGCGGTTCTTCAGCCGCCACCAGCCATCACCGTTGTCGACCAGCTGCCAGAGGTGGTCCGCGGTGCCGTTGTCGGTGAACTGCACGACCTTCGCACTGTCTGCGGTGGACATCTGGTCGACCCCGAGGACCTTGCCGGAGTGGTGGTTGCGGATCCGGTACCAGCCGTCGCCGTTGGCGACGAGGTGCCAGACGTGGTCGTCGGTGCCGTTGTCCGCGAACTGGACGACCCGCGCACTGTCCGCAGTGGACATCTGATCGACTCCGAGCACCTTGCCCGAGTTGCGGTTCACGATCCGGAGGCCCGCTCCCCCGCCGCCCGGCGACCACGGGTGACCGTCCGGGTCGGCCGTCGGGAACGACGTCACGCGCAGGCGTGCGGCTCCCATCGGGATCAGCGTGACCGTCTCGACCGCCGCGTCGCTGCGCGCCGGTGACGCCTGCAGCGGCGTGACGACGTTCTGATCGTCCGCGGTCCACTCGGCGATCTTCCGGGCAGGCGCGGTGATCTTGACCGGCGCGGTGTCCGGGGTGAACGGGTTGGCGGGCAGCGCGCCACCGGCCGCGGAGAACGTCAGCGCGGCACCGGGGGCGAGGCCGTAGTTCCACGGCGTCGTCGCGTGCACCGCGTACTCCGGGAACTGCGCGTTCCCGCCGATCTGCTGGTAGCTCTCGCCGACCTTCAGCGAGTAGGTCAGCGGGCCGTGGTCGACGGACACGGAGTCGTGGTTCGCCGACCAGGTCCGCGTCGTCGTGCGCTGCGGCAGGGTGAGCGTGACGACGTCGCCGTTCGCCCAGGTCCGGTCGACCTTGACGAACGACGGCCCGGCCGTCGCCGCGACCACCGCCCCGGCCACGACCAGCCGCGGCGCGACGCACCACGCGGGAATCCGGAAGTACAGCGGGAACGCCAGCCGCTTCGGCGTCCGGACGGTGAAGGTGACCTGCTCGGAGAACGGGTACGTCGTGTCCTCGGTGATGGTCACGGAGGTGCCGTCGCCGACCTTCGCCGTGACGCTGCTGGCGGAGTACATCGCGGCGGCGAGGCCGTTGTCCGGCGTGGCCAGCCACAGTTCTTCGGTGAAGTACGGCCAGCCCATGCCGTAGTTGTGCGGGCAGCAGCGGTACTGGTCGACGCCCGGCAGGTAGGCCTGCATCGCGAAGCCGTTCTGGAACTGGCCTTCGCTCTTGGGCACGTTGTCGAGGTCGACGCTGTTGGCGCTGGTGATGTAGTGGACGGCGCGCCCGGCCGGGTCGAGCGACGCGGGCAGGGAATTGAAGGCGAGGTCCTCGCAGCGGTCGGCCCAGACGGGGTCGCCGGTCAGCCGGGTGAGCAGCTGGTGGCTGGCCATGAACTCGACTATCCCGCAGGTCTCGAAGCCCTGCCGCGGATCGCCGAAGCCGGGGCGCGCGTTCTCGTCGCCGGCGAAACCGCCGCCGGCGAACTGGCCATAGGTGGCCATGACCGTGTCGTAGTCCTGGTAGGTGGCCTGGGTCAGGCTCGCACTACCGGAGCGCAGCGCGTACTGCGCCGGTTCCCGGAAGCCCTGGGCGATGTTGACGTTGTGCAGGCTCGGCAGGTTGCCGACCCAGTTGGCGCCGTAAGCGTGGATCTTGTCGGCGAGGTCGAGCAGGAAGGCGTCGCCGGTGCGGTTGAAGAGCCAGAAGACGCTGTCGAGGCCGTCGCCCCAGCGGACGGAGACCCAGCTGGAGTCGAACGCGCTCTTGCCCTGGGCGTTCATGTAGCGGAGGAAGCGGGTGAGGAACGGGACGACGCGGGCGTCGCCGGTGTACTCCTGCCAGGAGCGCAACGCCTGAAGCAGCGGGAGGTACGGCCAGAAGTCGGGGCCGTTGTTGAGCGCGGTGCGCAGGGCGGACGGGCCGAAGAAGCCGTCGGACTGCTGGGTGGCGAGGATGGCGTCGATCCACTTGGCGGCGGTGTTCCGTGCGGCGGCGTCCCCGGTGACGGCGGCGAGGTCGACGTAGCCGCGCAGCCAGTAGGGCACTTCCTCCCAGCCGGCGCGCTCGGGGTGGACCCAGCCGCTGGTGGCGAAGTCGAGGAAGTGCGAGGTCTCGGGGTAGTGGCCGCAGAGGCCGTCGAGCTGCAGTTTCAGCTGGCCGGCGAGCCACCCCTTGGCGGTGACGGCCCCGGGAGGGAGCTTCAGGAAGGCGGCGGGTTTCAGTGGGGCGGCGTTAGGGGTGTAGAAGCCGCCCTTGGCGGGGACGACCTTCCGGCAGCGGAGGCTTCCGGCGTGCGCCGGATCCGCGCCGACCAGCACGGTGGCGGCGGCGACTCCGGCTCCGGTGACGAACTGCCTGCGGCTCAGCGACACGGGATGGCCTCCGCTCGTCTTTACAACGTTGTAAAAGTACGTTGTACCGGGTGGATACAACGTTGTAAATCCGCCGTTCGTCGGAGAGGTGAGTTGAGGCTGGTCACGGGCATGGCCGGGCGTAGGCACCCGCCGAGATGTCTTGAATGAGTTATTCAGGGCTTCGGAGGTGCTGAATGACTCATTCAAGACGTCCGGGGGCCGGATCACGCGGCCGGGCTACGGCACGTGCGGCGAAACCGGGTCGCCACCCGCCGCCGGGTCGCCCGCGGAACCGCCCGCCGCGACGGGACCGCTTCCCGCCGACCCAGCCCCGGTGCCCGCGCTCGCCCCCGGCGCTTCCTCCGCACCGTCCTCAGTGGACGCCGCCGCCTCGCCGCGTACCCACTTCAGCTTCACCTCGAACTGGCCCTGCAACCCCGTGCGCGCGATCACCGCGCCGGCCTGGGCGTCGAGCTTGACGCCGAACTTCAGCTCCACCTCGTCCGGGCCCAGGTCGCGGAACTGGGCCAAGGCCGCGCCCGCCGCCGCGCGGACCTCGCTCAGCGCGTGCTCGAACGTCGTCGTCGCCTTGCGCAGCACCCCCGATGGCGCCGACGCGCGCTCCAGGCCCGGCTCCACCTCCACCTCGACGACCACCGATCCGCCGTCGGCCAGCGGGAAACGCACGAAATCCGGCAAGTAGTCCTCCCAAGACAGCAATCAACAAGCCAAATCCAGCCGCTGCTCGCGGCCGATGCTGAGGCGCACCTGCTCCAGCTCCTTCAGCAGCGTTTCCAGCCGGTCCGGGTGGGCCAGGTACTCCAGCACCGCCTGGTAGAACGCGCTGCTCATGGCCGACGGCATCAGGTCCGACGCGTCGAAGCACAGCTCGGTGCCCTGCGCCAGGGTCGTCGCGATGCGCCGGGTCACGTCGCTGCCGTAGACGCCCTGGTCGACGAGCCGCTTGTGCACCGAGAACGTCGTTCCGCCCGAGGGCCAGATGCGCTGGCCCGCCTCACCGGCCAGGTACACCATGAGCCGGCGCGCGGCCGGGGTGTCGTGGAACAGCCCGGCCAGGTCGGCCGAGACCTCGGACGGGCCGCCCGCACCCGCGCCCGGGAACGGGAAGAACCGGAAGTCGCGGTCGGGCACGGGTGGTCCGCCCGGCCGCACGACCGCGCCGTACCCGCCGATCGCGAACGAGCCGAGGTGCTCCCACGCGCACCCCGGCGGCTCGGCGAACATCGCCTTGCCGGCGTCGGCGAACGACGTCAGCAACGCCGCCGTGCTGCCGCCGCGGACCGCGTCCGGCGCCAGTACCAGCTCGCCCCAGCTCTGCCACGCGGCCCGCACCGCCGGGTCGGTCCACGGCAGCGTGCCCGCCGCCCAGGCTCTGTAGACCCGCGAGCCGGCGCGGTGCAGCAGGATGTCCTCGATCCAGTCGGTGCCCGGGAACCCGGAGTTCGGCGGGGCGCCCATGCCGAGGCACCACGGCCGTTGCCCGGCCGCCGCGAGCTGCCGCGACGTCGCCAGGAGCTGGTCCCACGTCGCCGGTTCCGGCCCGGTGAACGTCTTCGGCGAGTACCAGACGATGCTCTTCAGGTCGGCCTTGACCGCGACCGCGTACATCGCGCCGAGCCCGAGCTGCTGCAGCTTCAGCCACTGCGCGCTGTACGTCTGCGCCGCCTCCGCCCCGAGGACGGCGTCGAGCGGCTTCAGGTCGCCCGAGCGCGCGTACCCGGCGAGCTCGGCCGGGTTGGACAGCACCGCCACGTCGGGCGGGGTGCCCTGCTGCAGGTCGCCGCGCAGCACCTGGTTCTGCGCGCGGGTGCCCTGGTACCGCGTCGCGATCCCGGTCTCGCGGGTGAAACCGTCGAGCACGCGCTGGAACGCCACCTGCTCGTCGCCGGTCCACGAGCCGAGCACGGTCACGACCTCGGCGCCGGGCTCGGCGGCGCAGCCGGGCACTCCGGCCGCCACGGCGGCGGCCAGCACGAGGGCGGCGAAGCGTTTCCTCATCGGCTTCTCGCTCCCCGGAACCGGTATTCGTCGAGCCGGGGTTGCAGGCCGGCGACGACCAGCACTCCGATTCCCGCGGCCAGCACCGGGATCCCGTAGCCGAGGAAGCCGTTCCAGCCCGGTTCGGTGAGTCCCGGACCCAGCAGCGCCGCCTCGTCGACGTCGGCCTGTGCCGCGGGCGCGACGGCGGGCGGCGAGGCCGTCGCCGTGGCGAACGCGGCCACCGTGTCGCCGCAGGCGGCCGCTCCCCCGGTACCGCACGAGGCGACCAGCACCCGGGCGAGCGTCCGCTGGGCGCCGTCCGCGGTGGCCGCCGTCGCGGCGGAGCGCGCGTCCACCGTGTGTTCGAGCGCGGCACCGCTGTCCCGGGCGTCGGACTGGACGCCGAGCAGCAGCGCCGTTCCCGCGCCCAGCAGCACCAGGGCCGCCGTCGCGGCGAACAGGGCCGAGTTCACCGCCCGCCGGAAGCGCCGGGTGAGGAACCGCTGCGTCCACACCAGCACCACGAGCAGGAGCAGCAGCGGCAGCGCCCACAGGAGCGTGATCGCGGGGTCGAGCCAGTCGGTGCCGAGCTGCTGGTCGAGCGCGGCGCGCTGGGCGGCCGCCAGGGTGTCGAGCCGCGCGAGGATGCCGTTCTCCTTCGCCGTCAGCAAGTCGGACGCGGACTGCAGGTAACTCGCGGCGAGCGGGCCGCCGTCGTCCTGCCGGAAGTGGGCGTCGGCCTGCCCGATGAAGCTGTTGTACGCGGGCAGCAGCCCTTCGATGAGCTGCAGGGTCTGGCTGCCCTGCTCGCCGGCCGCGTTGTGCTCGGCGACCTGGGCGAGTTGCTGGCCGGCCCGCGCGATCTCGTCCTCGTACTGCTCGCTGGGCCCGGTCAGGCGCGCCTGGCCGTGCTCGAAAGCGCCCACCGCGGCGTCGTGGGCGGCCACGAGCGCCTCCTTGGCCAGCGACACCTCGAGCACGGCGGGCGCGGTCCGCTCGCGCACCTCGGCGATGCTGGCCCGTACCCCGAGGAAGGTCGCCAGCGCCGTCACCAGGACCAGCGCGCTGCCGGCCACCAGCCCGAGCCGCAGCCACCACAGGGTCTTGCGCGTGGTGCTCGTCGCGCTCACGAAGGCGCTCCCGCCGGGTCCTCGAACAGTTCGCCGCATCGCCCGCAGCGTTTCGCCGCCGGTCGTGCCTTGTGTCCACAGTGGACGCATTCGCGCGGCGCGCCGCCGACGACGGGCCGGGCCGGCGCGGCGACGGGTTCGGCGGTGTAGGTGGAGATGGTCGACCCGAGCACGAGCGAGAACCCGTCGCGCGGACGGACGCCGTCCTTGATCGCGACGGCGCCGTCTTCGCGGACGTCGATCAGGCGGGTCAGGCGCTTGAGGATCTCCGCGTTGCCGAGGTCCGTCGCCAGCCGGTACGCGACGCCCCATTCGCGCGCCGCCTCCGCCCGGTCTTCGCGCTCGAAGGCGTCCCAGCCCGCGCGGACCGCCCGGCCCAGCTCGGCCTGCCCGGTGATGCGGGCGACGTTCTCGTCCGGCACGCTCGAGAGCGCCAGGTCGTCGGTCAGGTAGCCGACGACCGGGAGCCGCTCGCTCACCACGGTGTCCGCGCCCTCGAGCAGGGCGACCGTGCCCAGCAGCCGGTCTTCGTGCCGGGTCAGCTCCGCCGCGTCGACGTCGAGGCAGAGGTGGTACTCGCGCTGCTCGTCGCCCCACGCGCCGGTGGGCAGCTCGAGCACGCGGCCGTCGGACCGGCACTGCGCGGTGAGGTCCACCTCGGTCGGGAACACCTGCTTGACGAACCGCAGCCGGGTGTAGGGCATCGTGGTCAGCCGCAGCCGCAGGTCGGGCACCGTCCGGCCCATCGCCTGCTCGACCAGCCGCCGGAAGTCCCCGGCCAGCTCGGTGTCCTCCAGCACCGCGTCGGCGCTGCCGCGCAGCGCGGACGCGATGCGCTGCAGGTCCCGCGGCTCCCAGTCGTCGCCGATTCCCCTGGCGTCGCAGGCGAACTCGCCCCGGCAGCGGTCGAGGGCGGCGTCCAGCGCACCCATGCGGTCGGACTCGTTCTTGCCGTCGGTGAGCAGCACGGCGTGCCGGATCGCCGCCGGATTCCGGGCGAACAGCTCCCGGGCGAGGTCCAGCCACTGGCTCATCGCGGTGCCGCCGCCGGCGATGAGGCCGGAGACCGCGGCCCTCGCCTCGTGCCGGGTCCGGTCGCCGGCCACGGCCAGCTCCGGAGTCGCCGGGTAGACCAGCTCGGCGTGCGCGGTGCACTCCACCACCCCGAACAGCACGCCGTCGCGCAGGGAGTCGACGGCGACCCGGCAGGCGTGCCGCGCCGCCTCGATCTTCGTGGGCGGCCAGTCCATCGAGCTGGAGCAGTCCACCAGCAGCAGTTCGGCGGTCCGCGGCGGATCGGCCACCGCCGTCGTCCCGGCGTCGCCCACCCGCACGGTGAGGACGGCGTCCATCCGCTCGTCTGCCGGCGCCAGGTACTTGTTCTGGCTCAGCTGGAGGGTGAACGACGGGGTCTCGGGCATCCGATCACCTTCTCGTCTTCGGCCGGACGGAGTTGGCGAGGTCGACGAGCACGCCGTGTTCGTCGCGATCCCGGGCGCGCTCGGCGAGCCGGCGCAAGGACTGCTCCAGCAGCGTCCGCAACCCGCGGTCGGTGACGCGCTCGCCGAGCAGGGCACCGCCGTTCCAGCCCGGTTCGGCGCCGTCGTCGAGGGCGTCCAGCGCGGCTTCGCGGACAAGCGTCTCCAGCCGGTCCTGGGACTCGCCGTCGAGGTAGAGCTCGGGCAGCCGCCGCGCCGCGTCGGCCAGGTCGGTGCGGCTCGGCGGGACGGATCGCAGGCGGCCCGCCCGGATCCGCACGGCGGCGATGCGGGCGGCGTCGTAGTGGCGGGAGATCGGCGGGACGGCGTCCAGCAGGGCGACCGCGCCGTCGCGGCCCCGATCCCGCAGGTGGCAGCGGGCCAGGCCGAAGGCGGCGCTGACCTGGCCGTGGTCGCGGTGCCACACCGAGCGGTAGCAGCGCTCGGCGTGGCGGGTGTCCCCGCGCAGTTCCGCGCAGAAGCCGAGCGCGAGCTTCGGTGCGAGCTCGCCTGGCCAGGCGCGGTGCACCCGGTCGAACGCGGCCGCGGCCGGCTCGGTGTCGCCGCGGACCAGCGCCAGCAAGCCGTGGTGCCAGGCCGCCCGCCAGTCGCGCGCGGCCTCGGCGCCGAGCAACTCCTCGGCGGCCGACAAGGTCGCGGCCGCGCGGTCGGAGTCCCCCACCGCGACGAGCGCCCGGGTCCGGGCGAACTCGATCTCGACCGAGCGTTCGCCGAAGAACGCGAGCTTGTCCAGCCAGCGGTGCGGTCCGGGCGCGCCCGCGGCGGCGATGAACTCCGCCGCCGGGTCGTCCGGCGCGACCCGCGGGAGCGGCAGCCGGCCGGCCCCGTCGGCGGCGCGTGGCAGCCCGGGGTCCAGCTCTTCGCCGCGGGGCGCGGCGCTGATCCAGCGGTCGAGGCCGGGCACCGCGCCGAGGCCGTCGTCGAGCAGTTCGGCGGTGTCCTCGAACAGCGCCGACGGCACCGGGCGCGGCCGTTCGTCGCGCAGTGAAAGGATTTCCCGGCGGACGCCGTCGAGCTGCTCGGCCATCTCCGACGCGGTGGCGAACCGCCGTTCGAACGGCGCGACCGCGCGCTCGAGGACCCGGCGCAGGGAATCGACCCCACCGGCGACCCGGTCCGGGTCGGTGGCCTCGCCCGCGGCGTCCAGCAGCACCTGCAGTGTCTTGCCCACGGTGTGCAGGTCGGACCGGACGGTCAGGCCGTGCCGGGTGAGCTCGTGCGCCGGCACCTGAAAGCCCTCGGTCCCGACGCTCGGGCTCGCCGAGTCGTCGATCGCGCGCGCCGCGCCGAGGTCGATGACCTTGACGCGCTTGTCGCCGTGGATCACGTTCTCCGGCTTCATGTCGCAGTACAGCAGGCCTTCTCCGTGCAGGTAGTCCAGCGCGCCCAGGATCGCCCGTCCGTAGACGATGACGTGCTCGACGCGCGGCGGCGGCCCGTGAGCGAGCAGGTCGCGCAACGACCGGCCGCCGACGTACTCCATCACCAGGTAGGTGTCCGGCTCGCCGCCGCCGGGCGGGACGTGCTCGACGAAGTCGCTGATCCGCACGATGTTCGGGTGGTCGAGCCGGATGAGCACGTCCCGCTCGACCCGCGCGAGCGCGCGCAGGACCGCGCTCCCGCTGTTGATCACGCCCTTGAGCACGACGTGCTGGCCGCCGAGCGCGGTGTCGGCGGCCAGGTACACCCAGCCGAGGCCGCCGCGGGCGAAGCAGCCGAGAACCTCGTAGCGGTCGCCGACGCGCTCCTCGCGCGAAAGCTTGGGCAGGAAGGAGAACGGCTCGCCGCAGTTCTCGCCCTCGCAGAACCCTTCGGCGAACCCGGGTTCGCCGGCGTACGCGCGGCCCACCGGTTCCCCGCAGCGGCCGCAGAACCGGTGCTGCTCGGGGTAGTCCGGGTCGGCGAGGACGAGCTTCTCGGGATCCGGCACCTCGACCGCGGGCAGCGACTGGAAGTCGGTCTCGCCGCCCCACAGCTCGACACTGCGCCGAGTGCTCTCGGGAGCGGGCGTGCTCAGCGCGACCGACGGCGCTTCGACCGGCATCCGGCGGTGGCCGCACACCTCGCAGAACCCCGTCGGCCCGACGGGCTGTCCGTGACACCACACCGGCCCGGCGGTCATGCGCCCGCCAACCGGCGCCGCACCGCGCGCACGTACCGCTCGACCAGCTCCGCCGCGGCTTCCAGGTCGCCCGGCAGCTCCAGAAGCGCCGCCATCGCCGGGCGGTACACCTCCGCCAGCTCCTCGTCTTCCATCAAACCCGCGTCGGTCGCCTTCGCGTTGTAGCCGCGCAATCGTCCGTGCAACTCGTCGCGGCGGGCGGCGTGCGCGTCGAGGTCCGCGTGCAGCCGGACGAGCTCCCGGCGGGCCGCTTCGGCGTCGCGCTCGGTCACCGTCAGCGCCCGCCGGACGCGGCCGGGGTCGATGCGCTCGCCCGCCGAACGCAGCGCGGAC
>NZ_JBFBBZ010000005.1:0-81612 GCF_040682935.1 Amycolatopsis sp. NPDC051061 | reverse complement strand
ACGAACCCGG
This sequence comes from Amycolatopsis sp. NPDC051061, assembly GCF_040682935.1. Taxonomy (NCBI): domain Bacteria; kingdom Bacillati; phylum Actinomycetota; class Actinomycetes; order Pseudonocardiales; family Pseudonocardiaceae; genus Amycolatopsis; species Amycolatopsis sp. NPDC051061. The sequence goes on along the minus strand of NZ_JBFBBZ010000005.1, from coordinate 81,602 downwards.
TCGCCCGGTCGCCGGCCGCGCTCGGGTCGTCGCCGGGGGGGGGGGAGACGTGCGGCGCGGCGCGCGCGACCATGCCGACCATCATCGCGGCGCGCAGGTCCGCGGCGGGGCCGGGCACCTCGGCGGCCGGGTGGGCGCGCGTGCCGACCTGAGCGGCCCGCTCGCGCGTCCGCTCCTCCTCGTGCTCCACCATTTCGACCAGCAGCGCCAGCCGGTCCAGCCGGCGCGCGTTCCGCTCGCTCTCCCAGCGCCGGGCCAGGTGCACGCCGGGCGAATCCGGCCCGCTGAACTGGACGAGCACCGTGGCACCCTTGTCCATCAACGGTTTCACCGCGCCGGTCAGGACCTCTTCCGGCGCGCGGGCGGCGTCGACCCCGGCCACCGCCACGGCGACGTCCTCCGGGTGGGTCGCGAGCACCGTCGTGACCTCCTCGGTGCTGATGCCGGCGCTGACGTGCTCGGCCACCTCGTCGGCGGTCTTGCCGGTGGCGTCGACGATCGCGGCGAGCCGATCGCCCCGGCCCGGCCGGGCCCCGCGGCGCTCGCGGCGGACCTGGGTCAGGAAGTCCCGGACCACCGCCGAGTCGCGGTCGCCGATGACGACGACCAGGGGGCCGGACGGCGGCCGCGGCGGCTCCCCCACCCACCGGGCGACTTCCGGGACGTGCCGCACGATCGTCTCGACGGGGATCAGGTAGGCGAGCCCGAGCCGTTCGTCGGTGTATTCGGTGACGACCATGCCGAGCACGGCGTCGGTGGCCTTGTCGATCACCCCGGCGCCGCTGAACCCGCGGCGGACGCGTTCCCCGGGTGGCTTCGAGTTCAGCTGGATCCACTCGCTGCCCGCACCGGCCGGGCCGGCCAGCACGGCGTCGTTCACCCAGACGCCGTGCTGGTGCGGCGGCGGGAAGCCGTAGGTGTGGACCACCCGGTCGCGGACGGCGCCGAGGCGCACGAGCGGCGCGCCCGGCACGCCGGGGAAGGCCTCGCTCAGCTCCAGCAGCGCGATGTCCCCACGGCCGTCGGCCAGCGGCGGCACCCAGCACCCCGGCCGGACGCCGGCGTACGCCTCCGGCGTGCCGGGCAGGCCGACGAAGCGGACCACGAGCTGCCCGGCCGGGCAGCCGGGGCGCGAAAGCGCTTCCTCCCCGGCGGCCTGCACGACGTGCGCGCAGGTCAGGATCGTGGATTCGCCCAGCAGCATGCCGGCACCCAGTGTCCGGCCCGACGAGTCCAGCAAGCACACCCGCCACGGTTCCGAATCCCCCGCGCGCCCAGCGGAACTACCTCCGTCGTGCTCCCTCACCGTGAGCGACCTTACGGCGGCGCACCGACCGTCCGGGGCCGGTTCGCCCGCTTTCCCCGGCAGACCACCCGAACGGCCGCAGGGCGGTGAGTCACCGTCAGCAACTCACCACCCGGCGCGGTGCCCGGTGGGAAACGGCCCCCTCGGTTCGGCGATCCGGTCAAGCGAGCGTGCGCAGCCGGCGCAGCGCGAAGTACACCAGCGCCGCCGTCAGCAGCACGAAGATCCCCGTTTCGATGCCCTGGAACGCCCAGAACCGGTCGCCGGGCTGGTACTGCAGCCAGTTGTACGCGCCGGGACCGGCCTCGCTCGGCCCGCAGCCGCCGGGGCCGCACGGGCCGATCTCGGCGTTGGGCAGCACCATCTCCCCCGCCGCGTTGCGGATGCCCTGGGACAGCACCCAGTCGCCCGACGCCGTGTTCGGCGTCTGGTTGCCGTCCGGGAAGAACGTCAGCGCCCGCGCGGGCAGGTAGCGCGGCCGGGCCAGGACCTCGATCGCGACGCGGATCGCCGCGAAGCCGACCAGCGCGATCCCCATGGCGGGCAGCACCTTGCGCCAGTACGTCCCCGCGAAGACGCCCAGCGCCAAGGCGAACAGCGTGTACGCGATCGGGACGACCCCCTGGACGTCGAACGAGAAGTAGCCCAGCCGCCCGGTGCTCGCGGTGACCAGCGGCTGGAACCACCACGAGACGCCCAGCGCGTACACGACCGCCAGCACCACGGTGATCCCGCCGACGAAGCCGAACTTCACCAGGGCCCAGTGGAGGCGGCTGACGCCTTGGGTCCACACGAGACGGTGGGTGCCCTGCTCGACCTCGCGGGCGACCAGCGGCGCGCCGAAGAACACGCCGACCAGCACCGGCAGGACCACGAACAGCACGGCGACGAACACCATGCCGCCGAACTGCTGCTCGAACTGGTGGCCGAGGCCGCCGCAGCGGCCCACCTCCTCCGTCTGGGTGATCAGCGACGCGCTGCCGAGCGCGGCGCGACAGGCGGGCAGGCCGAGACTGTCGAACTTCGTGTGCATCGCCAGGCCCGTGGGCACCATGATCGCGGCGAGCGCGACCAGGGCACCGAGCGTGAACAGCGCCTGCTTGCGGTGCTGGCGCCAGGTCAGCCAGATCATGCCGGCACCTCCCACGCGGTCGCGGCGACCCGAGGCTCCGACGCTTCGGCGAGGTGCGCCAGCACCAGGTCCTCCAAGGTCACTTCGTGCTCCGTCCACAAAGGATCAAGCGGCCCGTCGCCGCGGCGGACGAGCAGCGTCGACTGACGTTCGGTGTGGCTCGCGCGGACGACCTTCGCCACGCCGGCGATGGACTCGCTCCCGGCCCGCGGGCCGACGAGCGTTCGGTGCGTCTCGAGCAGCTCGTCGACCGCGCCGGTCAGCTGGACGCGGGACTGCTGCAGGACGACCAGGTAATCGCAGCTGCGTTCGAGGTCGGCGAGCAGGTGCGAGGACAGCAGCACGGTCGTCTCGCTCTCGGCCACCGCGCCCATCAGCGCCTGCATGAACTCGCGGCGCGCCAACGGGTCCAGGCTCGCGATGGGCTCGTCGAGCAGCAGCAGCCGCGGGCGTTTGGCCAGGGCCAGCGCGAGCGCGACCTGCGCCCGCTGCCCGCCCGAGAGCTTGCCGACCGGCTTGTCCGGCGGGATGCCGAGCATGGCGAGCCGTTCGCGGGCCAGCGCGGCGTCCCAGCGGCGGCGGTTCAGCTTGCCGCCCATGGTGACCAGCTCGGCGGCGGTGAAGTCGCGGTACAGCGGGGTGTCCTGCGCGACGAACCCGACGTCGGGGAGCACGGACCGCGGGTCGCGGCCGAACACGCGCACCTCCCCGGCGTCGGGCCGCAGCAGCCCGACGGCCAGGTGCAGCAACGTCGTCTTGCCCGCGCCGTTCGGGCCCACCAGCGCGGCGATCCGCCCGGCGGGCACCTCCAGCGCGCAGTCCTGCAACGCCCAGGTGCGCCCGTAACGCTTGCCCAGCGCCCGGGCCTGCACGGCCAGCTCCATCTCCGGAACTCCCTACGCAAGGTTGCGGGGCACTGGCGTGCCGCGCAACGTGGTCTCGATCAGGGCGGCGATGTCGTCGGCCGACATCCCCGCAGCTTCGGCGCGCTCGAGCCAGGCCACCAGCTCGTCGCGCAGCTGCCCCTGGCTGCCCAGCGACGGGCCGGCCAGGCTGCCGGTGACGAACGTGCCCACCCCCGGCCGGCCTTCCGCGAGCCCCTCCAGGACCAGCTCGCGGTAGGCCTTGAGCACGGTGTTCGGGTTGATCGCGAGCGCTTCGGCCACGGACCGCACCTTCGGCAGCTGGTCGCCGGGGCGCAGCAGGCCGACCCGCAGGGCCTGCTTCACCTGGACGACGAGCTGCATGTACGTGGCGACCCGCGAGCGGCCGTCCAGGACGAACTCGATCACCCGGCACCTTCCTATTGTCCTACGACATTAAGACAACACCTCCGAGCGCGCCGCTGTCAAGGAGCGGCCGCCGGGCATAGGGTCTCGATCGGGACGCACCCCCGGCACCAGGAGGCAGGCATGTCGTTGTTGGACGGACTGGGCAAGGCGATCACCGAGGGGACGATCGAGATCGTCGATCTCACCGCGCCGCTGAGCGCGAGCACGCCGATCCTGCAGCTGCCGGAACCGTTCGCCAACACCATCCCGTTCCGCCTCGAGGAGATCAGCCGCTACGACGAGCGCGGCCCGCGGTGGTACTGGAACGACATCCACACCGGCGAGCACACCGGCACCCACCTCGACGCCCCCGTCCACTGGGTGTCCGGAAAGGACGGTCACGACGTCTCCCAGGTGCCGCTGAAGACCCTGGTCGCGCCCGCGGTCGTGCTGGACTTCTCGGCCAAGGCCGCCGAGGACCCGGACTTCCTCCTCTCGATCGACGACGTCCGCGCCTGGACGGCCGAGCACGGCCCGCTCCCCGAGGGCGGCTGGCTGCTCTACCGCACCGGCTGGGACGCGCGCAGCGACGACCAGGAGCAGTTCCTCAACGCCGACGAGGCCGGCTCGCACGCGCCCGGCGTCTCGCCCGAGTGCGCGCGGTGGCTCGCCGAGGAAACCCCGATCACCGGGCTCGGCGTGGAGACCGTCGGCACCGACGCGGGCCAGGCGCCCGCCCTCGAACCGATGTTCCCGTGCCACGAACTCCTGCTGGGCGCCGGGAAGCACGGCCTGACGCAGCTGCAGAACCTCGCCTCGCTGCCGCCGACCGGGACGCTGCTGGTCGTCTCGCCGCTGCCGATCGTCGGCGGGTCCGGCAGCCCGGCCCGCGTGCTGGCCCTGGTGGAGCGGTGAACGTCGCCGAACTCGTCGGCCGCACGCTGGCCGGCCTCGGCGCCGGGACGGCGTTCGGCGTGGTGGGCAGCGGCAACTTCGAGGTGACGAACGCGCTGCGCGCGGGCGGCGTCCGGTTCGTCGCCGCCCGCCACGAGGGCGGCGCGGCCGGCATGGCCGACGCCTACGCGCGGATGAGCGGCGAAGTCTCGGTGCTGTCGCTGCACCAGGGCTGCGGGCTGACCAACGCCATGACCGGCATCACCGAGGCGGCCAAGAGCCGGACGCCGATGCTCGTGCTCACCGCCGACTCGGCCGGCGCGTCGGTGCTGTCGAACTTCCGCGTCGACCAGGACGCGCTGGCCGTCGCGGTCGGCGCGGTGCCGGAGCGCGTGCACTCGGCCGCGAGCGCGGTCGCCGACACTGTGCGGGCCTACCGGACCGCACGGCAGCAGCGCCGGACGGTCGTGCTGAACCTCCCCCTCGACGTCCAGGCCCAGCCCGCGCCCGCGGAGCCCGGGCCGCTGCCGTCGATCCCGGGACCGGCGGCATTGCGCCCGGACGCCGCCGCGGTGGCCGAGCTGGCCGAGCTCCTCGCGGCCGCCGAACGGCCGGTGTTCGTCGCCGGCCGTGGCGCCCGCGGTAGCCGGGAACCGTTGCGGGAACTGGCTTCGCGCTGTGGTGCGCTGCTGGCGACGTCGGCTGTCGCGCACGGGCTCTTCCACGGCGAGGAGTTCGCGCTCGGCATCTCCGGCGGGTTCGCGTCCCCGGCGGCCGCCGAGCTGATCGTCGGGGCCGACCTCGTCGTCGGCTGGGGCTGCGCGCTGAACATGTGGACCACGCGGCACGGGAAGCTGCTCAGCCCGCACGCGAAGCTCGTCCAGGTCGACCTCGAGCAGAGTGCGCTCGGCGCGCACCGGCCGATCGACCTGGGGATCGTCGGAGATGTCGCGTGCACCGCCGTCGACGTCCTGGCCGTGGCGAAGGAGCAGCAGGGCTACCGCACCGAGGAGGTCGCCGCCCGGATCGCGGCCGGCCGCTGGAACGACGTCGAGCACGAGGACCTCTCCCGAGGCGGCCGGATCGACCCGCGGACGCTGAGCAGGCTGCTCGACGAACTGCTGCCCGCGGAACGGATCGTCTCGATCGACTCCGGCAACTTCATGGGCTACCCGAGCGCCTACCTCTCGGTGCCCGACGAACAGGGGTTCTGCTTCACGCAGGCGTTCCAGAGCATCGGGCTGGGCCTGGGCACGGCGATCGGCGCGGCGCTGGCCCGCCCGGACCGGCTGCCGGTGCTGGGCACCGGCGACGGCGGCTTCCACATGGCACTGTCCGAAGTGGACACCGCGGTCCGGCTCGGCCTGCCGCTGGTGGTGATCGTCTACAACGACGCGGCGTACGGCGCGGAGGTCCACCACTTCGGCGACGCCGACCTGACCACGGTCCGGTTCCCCGACTCCGACCTCGCCGCGATCGGCCGCGGCTTCGGCTGCACGGGGGTGACGGTCCGGTCGGCCGAAGACCTCTTCGCGGTGCGCGAATGGCTCGCGGGTCCACGCGGCGAGCCACTGGTGATCGACGCGAAGATCGCCGACGACGGCGGGTCGTGGTGGCTCGCGGAGGCGTTCCGGCACTGAGCCGGCCGTGATCCGGGCACCGGCCCGGCCTTGACAGCGGCCCGGGCGGGCTGGATGCTGACCGAGTTGTCTTACTGTCGTAAGACAGCAGGTATTCTTCCGGGGAGCTCTCATGCGCTTGGTCAAGACCGTCCTCGCTGTGCTCGCGGCCGCCACCCTGGTGGCCGCACCCGCCGACGCGGGCCGGCCCCGGCCACCGTCCGATCCCGCCGGCGCGCTGCTCGCCGCGTTCGACACCCATTCGATCGTCGCGAAGTCCAGCCCGGACCCCGGGCCGTTCGTCTTCGACCTCGTCCGGGACCCGCGCTTCCCCGGCAAGGTGAACGACATCGTCGTGGAGTGCGGGAACTCGCGCCTCCAGCCCCTGCTGGACGCGTACATCGCCGGCGGTGACGTCCCGGACATCAGCCGCGTCTGGCGGGACACGACCCAGCCGAGCTGCGGGTTTTCGTTGTTCTACGAACAGCTTTTCGCCCTGGTCCGGCAGGTCGACACGACGCTGCCGGCGGCGCGGAAGATCCGGGTGCTGGCGGGCGACCCGCCGATCGACTGGAGCCGCGTCCAGAGCCCGGCGGACATGGAGCCGTTCCACGAGCGGGACGTGTCGATCGTGTCCGTGGTGAAGACGCAGGTGCTGCAGAAGCACCGCAAGGCACTGATGTTGTTCGGGCTGGGGCACCTGAAGCACGACGGCGGCAGCGCGGCGGTCGCCCAGCTGGAGCGCGAGTACCCCGACACGGCGTACGTCGTGGCGGACCACTACGGGTTCACCTCGGACAACGCCCGCCTGGAACAGCGCCTGGGCTCCTGGCCCGCTTTGGTGCCACTGAAGGGTTCCTGGCTGGGCACGCTCGACACGACGTACTTCCCGACGAGCCGCGACTACCCGCCGGGCACCAAGGGCTTCCCCGGCGTGGACGCGTACCTGTACCAGGGCCCGGCCGACCTTCTGCTGCGCGAGCCGCTGTCGGCGCGGGCAATCCTCGACACGGACTACCTGAACGAGCTGCGGCGCCGCGCGACGGCGATCGACGCACCGCCGGACGGGCTGGCGTGGCCGGAGTTCTTCTTCGAGCGCGAGCGGGCGTCCGGAGTCCTGCTGCACGGCTAACCCACGCGATGGGACACCCAGACGTTCGGTTCTACGTAGACCGCGAAGTCCTGCGCGGTCGACACCAGCACCGGGGCGAGCGCGCCCGGGACGATCGCCTCGCCGTCGCGGTCGAACGGCAGCCCGGTCCAGCGCCGCCAGTCTTCGAGGGGCGCCTGGACCGTCGCCGAGCAGGGCGCGACGGCCTCGATCCGGCCACCGGCACGCACATGTGTACGCAGCCAGCGGTCAGCAGGCAGACCGTCCGCCCGCGACTCGGCGACATAGTCCGGCATCGGCATCGCAGGGACGGCGGCCTTGTCCGGCGGCCGCACGGGGATCACGAGCGCCCCCAGCCCAGCGGACGCGACGGCCGAGCGCATCCCCTCCAGCACCGTCCGGGAGTGGCCCCGCCCCTGGTGCTCCGGGTGCACGGCGATCTCCAGCGCGCAAGCGGTATCGGGAGTCACCTCGTCGAGCGCGTCTTCGGCAGCCCACACGGCCACCTCGTCCCAGCCGCGGCTGGGGAGCGATCCGCGACCGCGGAACGGCACCATGATCCCGCGCGCGACCGGCCGGTCGTCTTCGAGCAGCGCGACGACCAGGTGCGGCCAGCGGCGCGCCACCCGGCGGCCGCGCACCAGCAGGCTCGCGAGGCTGCCGGCCATGAACTCCGGCGAGTCCGGCGGGTACGGGATCGCGTAGGTGGCTTCGGCGAGGTCCGGGCGCTGAGCCAGCGTGACGAGCACGTCAGTTCCCCCGCGACCACGATTCGAGGGCGATCAGCGTCTTCGTGCCGGTCACCTGGTGGTGGCGGCGGATCTCGTCGATCGTCTTCTGCAGGTGCGCCATGTCGCGCACCCGCAGCCACACCAGCGCGTCCGGGTCGCCCGCGATCGTGAACACCGCCTGTGCCTCGGGCATCCGCGTGGTGGTGCGCAGGATCTCCGCGACCTTCGTGTTCCCGACGAACCGCAGCTCGGTGAACGCCTCGATCCCCCAGCCCAGCTTCGCGTGGTCGACCTGCACGGTGAATCCGGTGATCACGCCGGTCTCCCGCAGCCGGTCGATGCGGCGCTTGACCGCGGCCGTCGACAGCGTGACGCGGCCGGCGATGTCGGACAGCGTCCGGCGGGCGTCCTCGCGCAGCAGGCCGAGGATCTCGTGGTCGGTCGCGTCGAGCAGGTCGTCGGTCATGCGTCCGAGCGTAAACGGACGCAAAAATCGGGACCACTCAGTCACTGGATACGCTGAACTTTGCGTGTGGCACCCCGATCCGGCTCCGGCTGTTGCGTGGCTGTGGTCCCCGTCGCACTGTGCTCCGAAACATCGTGCCGGGAACAACAGACGCGAAGGAGGCTTGCGCCGTGGAGACGTTCACGCTGGACGACCGGTACCTGCGAGAAGCGGGGACCGTGCACCTCTCCGGGGTCCAGGCCCTGGTCCGGCTGCTGTTCGACCGCGTCCGCCACGACCGCGCCCACGGCGGCGACCCCGCCGTGTTCGTCTCGGGCTACGAGGGCTCCCCGCTGGCCGGCTACGACCTCGAACTCGGCCGCCGCGCGAAGCTGCTGGAGAAGCACGCCGTCGTCCACCGCCCCGGCCTCAACGAGGAGCTGGCCGCGACGTCGGTGATGGGCAGCCAGCTCGTGGCGGGCGCCGGCGGGCGGCGTGGCGTCACCGGGTTCTGGTACGGCAAGGCCCCGGGCCTCGACCGCGCCTCCGACGCCCTCCGCCACGCCAACCTGGCCGGCACGGACCCGCGCGGCGGCGCGGTCGCGCTGGTCGGCGACGACCCGAACGCGAAGTCCTCGACCGTCCCGTGCGCGTCCGAGCTCGCCCTCGCCGACCTCGCGATCCCGATCCTCTACCCGGCCGACTCCCAGGACGTCCTCGACCTCGGCATGCACGCGGTGGAGCTGTCCCGGGCCGCCGGGGTCTGGACGTCACTGAAGGTCGTCGCCAACGTCGCCGACGCCTCGGGCACCGCGACCGTGAGCCCACAATGGACGGCCCCCGAGATCGAACGGGCCTACCGCCACACGCCGACGTCGCGCCTGCTCGGCACGAGCCTCGCCGAGCTGGAACGCAGCCTCTTCACCGTCCGGCTGCCGCTGGTGCTCGACTACCTGCGCGCGGCCGGCGTCAACCGGATCACCGCGCGCGGCCCGGCCGACCGGATCGGCATCGCCTCCGCCGGAAAGTCCTACCTGGACGTCCAGCAGGCGGTTCGCGCCCTGGGCCTCGACGCGGAGGCCTTGGAAAAGCACGGCATCCGCCTCCTCAAGCTCGGCGCGATCCACCCCCTCGAACCCGGCATCGTCCGCGAGTTCGCCGACGGGCTCGACGAGATCGTCGTCGTCGAGGAGAAGCGCGCGTTCATCGAGACGGCGCTCAAGGAGGTCCTCTACGGCGTCCCCGGCGCGCCCGCGATCACCGGCAAAAAGGACCGCGACGGCCGGACGCTGTTCACCGAGCTCGGCGAGCTGGACCCGGACGCCGTCGCGACCGGCCTGGCCCGGCGGCTGCCCGAAGGCATCGCGTCGGTGGACACCTACAAAGCGCGCCGCCGTCGCGAGCGCATTTCGGTGCCGCTGCTCGCGCGGACGCCGTACTTCTGCTCGGGCTGCCCGCACAACTCGTCGACGAAGGTCCCCGAAGGAACGCTGGTCGGCGGCGGCATCGGCTGCCACGCGATGGCCCTGTTCATGGAGCCCGACCAGGTCGGCACGGTCCTCGGCGTGACGCAGATGGGCGGCGAGGGCACCCAGTGGATCGGCATGGCGCCGTTCGTCGAGGCCGAGCACTTCGTCCAGAACATCGGCGACGGCACGTTCACCCACTCCGGCAGCCTCGCCGTGCGCGCGGCCGTCGCTGCCGGGGTGAACATCACCTACAAGCTGCTCTACAACTCGGCCGTGGCGATGACCGGCGGCCAGGACGCCGTCGGCGGGCTCCCGGTGGAGAAGGTCGCCGAGCTGCTGCTCGTCGAGGGCGTGAAGCGGGTCGTGATCACCAGTGACGCGCCCGCGAAGCTCCGCCGCCGCAAGCTGCCCGCCGGCGTCGAGGTCCGCGACCGGACCGAACTCCTGGGCACGCAAGAGGAACTGGCTGCCATCAAGGGCGTCACCGTGCTCATCCACGAGCAGGAGTGCGCGGCCGAAAAGCGGCGGAAGCGCCGCCGCGGCAAGCAGACCACGCCCGCGACGCGGGTCGTGATCAACGAGCGCGTCTGCGAAGGCTGCGGCGACTGCGGCACCAAGTCGAACTGCCTGTCGGTGCAGCCGGTGGCCACTGAGTTCGGCCGCAAGACCGCGATCCACCAGTCGTCGTGCAACGTCGACTACTCCTGCCTGGCCGGGGACTGCCCGTCGTTCGTCACCGTGGTGCCGACCGGTCGCAAGCAGCGCCGGAAGCTCGGCGAGCTGGCCTCCGACGCCGTCGCGGCGCCCGCACCGGCCGCGTCGAAGGACTTCTCCGTGCGGATCACCGGCATCGGCGGCACCGGCGTGGTCACCGTGACGCAGATCCTCGCCACCGCCGCGGTGCTCGACGGGCGGCACGTCCGCACGCTCGACCAGACCGGGCTGGCGCAGAAGGGCGGCGCGGTGGTGTCCGACCTGAAGGTGACGGCGGAGCCGGTCGAGCAGGCCGCGAAGCTGGCCGCCGGCGAGTGCGACCTCTACCTGGCGTGCGACGCGCTGGTCGGGGCGGACGCGGCCAACCTCGGCGTGGCCGACGCCTCCCGCACCACCGCGGTCGTCTCCACCACCGAGGTGCCGACCGGCCGGATGGTCGTCGACACGACGGTGTCCTTCCCGGACCCGGGCAGCGTCCTCGCGCCGCTGGAAGCCGCGGCGGCGCGCACGGTCTCGCTGGACGCGCGCGGCCTCGCCGAAGAGCTCCTCGACGACGACCAGTTCGCGAACGTGCTGCAGCTCGGCGCGGCCTTCCAGACCGGCGCGATCGGGCTGCCGGCCGCGGCGATCGAGCAGGCGATCGAGCTGAACGGCACCGCGGTGGCCGCGAACCTGCAGGCCTTCCGCCGCGGCCGCCAGCTGGTGGCGGACCCGGACGCGCTCACGACGCCGCCGGCACCGGCGCGGCCGGTCACCCAGCCCGCGGCACGGAAGCTGGTGGACGCGTCGCCGGAGTCCGAGCTGGCCCGGCTGCTCGACGTCCGGATCCCGGACCTGGTCGCCTACCAGGACGAGCGGTACGCGCGGGCGTACGCGGAGTACGTCGAGCAGGTGCGGGTGCTGGAGGACGGGCCGACGGAGATCACCGAGGCGGTCGCGAAGCACCTGTACAAGCTGATGGCCTACAAGGACGAGTACGAGGTCGCGCGGCTGTCGCTCGACCCGGCCTTCGCGGCGGATCTCGAGGAGCAGTTCGGCGAGGGTACGAAGTTCGCCTACCGCCTGCACCCGCCGGTGCTGCGGGCGCTCGGGATGAAGCGCAAGATCAGCCTGGGCCCGTGGTTCCGCCCGGCGTTCCGGCTGCTGCACGCGCTGCGGCGGCTGCGCGGCACCCGGTTCGACCCGTTCGGCCGCGCCGAGGTGCGGCGCGTCGAGCGCGAGCTGATCGAGGACTACCGCGCCGCGGTGCTCGAGGCCTTCCGCGCGGCCGACGTCGACCGCGCGCAGGTGCTGGCGCTGGCCGAGCTGCCGGACCTCGTCCGCGGCTACGAGGACGTCAAGCTGGCCAACGTCGCCCGGTACCGGGAGAAGCGGGCCGAGGTCCGCACGCCCGTAAATAGCTCACGCCCGTAAATAGCTCAGCATCGCCTGGGCTTCGTCGGGGACGCGCAGCTTCGCGCTGACGTCCCCGGCGTGCTGCCGGGCGGCGGCGGTGCCGATGCCGAGCAGCCGCCCGATCGTCGGCACCGAATGGCCTTCGGCCAGCAGCGCGACGACCTCGCGTTCGCGCGCGGTGAGCGTCGTGACCGGGTCGCCGGGGCGCCGCCGGGCCAGCTGGACGGCGACGACGTCGCGGTCCAGCACCGTGCCCCCGGCCGCGACGCGCTTCAGGGCGTCGAGGAACTCGTCCGGCTTCCCGACGCGCTCCTTGAGCAGGTACCCGGCCCCGCCGCCACCGGCGGCCAGGAGGTCACCGGCGTAGCCGTCCTCGACGAACGCCGAGAGCGCGAGGATCGCCAGCCCGGGCGCGAGCCGGCGCGCTTCGAGGGCGGCCCGCAGGCCTTCGTCGGTGAACGTCGGCGGCATCCGGACGTCGACGACGGCCAGGTCGGGGGCCACCGCGTCCACCGCGGCCACCAGGTCACCGGGGTGGTCGACGGCGGCGGCGACGTCGAACCCCTCGCTGCGCAGGAGCAGCACCAGCCCCCTCGCGCAGCAGGGCGTCTTCTTCCGCGATGACAATGCGCACGGCGGCTGCCTCCTCGCCTCCACGTCCTCTCCCTGCCTGGATGCACGGATCGGGGGGCGGAACCGTTCAGCCGATGCCGGTGGTCCGGAACCGGGCCCGGTAGTCGCTCGGCGTCACGCCGAGGCCGCGCGCGAAGGCGCGTCGCAAGGTCTCGACCGACCCGAAGCCCGACCGCCGCGCCACGACGTCCAGAGGCTCGGTCGTGCGCTCCAGCCGCTGCTGGGCGGACTCCAGCCGCACCTGCTCGACGAACCGCGCGGGTGTGCGGCCGAGCTCCTCGCGGAACAGACGCGTCAGGTGCCGTGCGCTGACCCCCGCCCGGGCGGCGAGGTCGTCGAGGGTGTGCGGCGCCGCCGGGTCGGCCGCGACGGAGTCCAGCACGGCCCGCAGCACCTCGGTGCGCGGGCGGCCCGTCTCCAGCCGGACGCTGAACTGCGACTGCCCGCCCGGCCGCTGCAGGAAGACGACCAGGTGCTTGGCCACCAGCCGGGCGACGTCGGCGCCGAGGTCCTCCTCGACCAGCGCGAGGGCGAGGTCGATGCCGGAGGTGACGCCCGCGGAGGTGATCACCGGGCCGTCCTTGACGAAGATGGCGTCCTCGTCGACCCGCACGAGCGGGAAGCGGCGGGCCAGCTGGCCGGTCAGGTCCCAGTGGGTGGTGGCGCGCCGGCCGTCGAGGACACCGGCGGCGGCCAGCGCGAACGCGCCCGCGCAGACCGACGCCGTCCGGCTCGCGCCGCCGGCCAGGCGCCGGATCTGCGCGACGAGCTCGGTGTCGGCGATCGTGCGGGCCCATTCGGGGCCGCCGGGCACCAGCACGGTCGCGCCGCGCGGGTCGGCCGCCGCGAGGTCGAGGTCGGCGCCCAGCCGCGTCCCGGTGTTGGCGCGGACGTCGGCGCCGCCGGGCGAGGCCGTCTTCAGCTCGTACCGGCCACCGTGCTCGTTGGCCTCGGCGAAGACCTCCAGGGGCCCCGAGACGTCCAGTAGCCGGACGCCGTCGTAGAGCACGACGAGAACGAGGCGGCTGCGCACGTCAGCTCTGGCCGGACCAGCCGCTCAGCCGCGTGAGCAGGCGCTCCAGCACCTCGGGATCCGCGGTCACCGGGTCGCCGGAGACCGGCTCGTCGACCAGGGTCCGGCGGTCCTGCCGGCGCGGCAGGCGCACCTGCTTCGCGTTCATCCCGCCCGGCAGCTCCAGCTCGCACCAGGTCGTGCGGGCCCCGCCGACACCGGGCGTGACCCCCACGCGCTCGCCGGGCCCGGCGACCTTCGGCTCCGGCAGCCCGGGCACGTCGTCGTCGACCTCGACCACCAGCACGTCGGCGCGCAGCCGCAGCCGCAGCGTCACGAAGGCGGGTGATCGCGGGTCACCGGCGTCGATCACGGTCTCGACCAGCCGTCTCGCGGTGGCGGTCGCCTGCTCCAGCATCGGCAGCAGGGACCAGTCGGTGAGAATCAGGCGGACGAACAGTTCCGTGACCGGCAACGCGCTCGGTTGCGCGACCAGCCGGATATCGTCCATCTGGGAGGTGTGCGCGCTCAAACCTGACCTTCCTCGCCCAGGTGCGGACCGTCCGGGTGCCCGCATCTTGCCACCCGGCCTCCGGCGGCACGGTACCGGCCGTGCTCGCGTTGCTACCGTCGGGGCTTGGGCGAAGTCGTCGAAGACGAGGTTCTGCGCGCCGAACGGTTGCCGGACGCGCAGCGGAAGGCCCCAAGGTGGCCTTGGGTGCGTTCAACGCACCCAAGGCGGCCTTCGGTGCGTTCAACGCACCGAAGGCCACATTGGGGCGCTCGGGACCGGTCAGACGTGGGCCGGGACCCACAGGGCGTCGATGGTCTTCTCCGCCGTCGCCAAGCTCGCGTCGGCCAGCGGGATGAGCTCCGCCATCGCCGGGTTCACGTGGGCGAGCGTCAGCTCCGCCGTGATGAACCGCGGCTCCAAGCCGGTCAGCGAGACGCCATGCGGGAGCCACTGCTCCGCGTGGTCCCAGCCTTCGCGGGGCGCTCCTTCGCCGTACCCACCGCCGCGCGAGGCCAGCACGATGAAGTCGCGGCCGCCGAGCAGGCCGGTCATCGTCGCGTGGTCGACCGAGAGCCCGGGTGCGATGAGGTGGTCCACCCACGCCTTGACGCTGCTCGGCGCGCCGTAGTTGTAGACCGGCAGCCCCAGCAGCACCGTGTCGGCCGCCTTGATCTCGCCGACGAGCTCCTGCGTCAGCGCCCACGACGCGGCCTGGGCCGGCGTGTGCTGCTCGGGCGGGACCGCGCGGGCCGTCCCGTTCTCGGCGTCGAGGTGCGGGAGCGGGTGCGCGCCCAGGTCGCGGTAGGTGACGGTGCCGTCCGGGTGTGCGGCCCGCCACGCGGCCGCGGCCCGCGCGCTGAGCCGGCGGCTCACCGAGCGCTCGCCCTGGATGCTCGAGTCGATGTGGAGGAGATGCGCCATGTCGTTAGCCGCCCATAGATCGTTGATGTAGGACAAACCATTAATAGCACATCGACTGTCGGCCTGCCCATATACTGGGCTCATGACCTCGCTGCCGGTCGTCAACCAGCCGCCCCACCGCTGCGGGGCGCTGCTCGGCCAGCTCACGCGCCGGCTGCAGCTGCGCAGCGAGTCGGTGCTGACCCCGCTGGGACTGCGGCCGCGCCACCTGATCGCGCTCACGGTCCTGCGCGACCAGGGCGGCAGCTCGCAGCAAGACCTGGCGAAGACCCTCGAGATGGACGGCACGAACGTCGTCGGCCTGCTCAACGACCTCGAAACCGAGAACCTGATCGAGCGGCGCCGCTCCCCCGTCGACCGCCGCCGGCACGTCGTCGAGCTCACCGACGTCGGCGCGAAGCTGCTCGCCCGGGCGGAGTTCGCGCTCGCCGCGGTCGAGGACGAGGTGTTCTGCGGGCTGAGCGACGACCAGCGCGAGCAGCTCTACACGCTGCTGCAGCAGGCGACGAACAAAACCGAGTTCGAAGCCTGCACGGAAGCCATCACCCCGCCGGTCTGCTGAAGGCTCAGCCGCCGGCGATGTCGCGCGCCAGCTGCCGCGCTTCGGGCAGCGTGAACTTCCCGGTGATCTGCGTTTCGCCGCCGGTGATGGCGGACTGCACCGCCGGCGCGGTCAGCACCCGGCTCTTCAGCACCATCGCGACCTGCTTGCCGATGTTCTGCCCGGTCCACTCCGCCCAGGTCTTCGCCCCGGCGGTGGTGAAACTGAGGGTGATGACCGAGCTCCCCGTCTGCGGATCGAGGGCGGCGTCCACGCGGCTCACCTCGGCGCCGCTGAGGAAGCCGGGGGCGAGGACGTACTTCGTGCCCTCGGCGCGGTCACAGCTGACCAGCGGCCGCGCCGGGTCGTCACGGCCGTCGAGGGGATCCGGCTTCCCCTTCGCGCAGTCGAACGCCTGCGCGGCGGCCTGCTGCGCGGCCGGATCGGTGCTCTGCCGTTCGGTCGCCGAGCCGGTTGCCGGCCCCGGCGGCAGCTCGGCCAGGACCGGCCGGAACCGCAGCTGGGTGCCGTCCTTGACGACGAAGCCCGTGGGCGCGGCATGACCCGCCACCTCGGCCTGGCACCCGGTGACGAGCACGGCCACGGCCGCGAAGAGGAAGATCCGCACGTCGCCCATTCTGGCGTGCGGACCTACCCGGCCGCCAGCACCGCTTCGAGCCCGGACGCCTGCGTGCGCCAGTCCGTCACGTTCGGCGTGGTGCCGGTCCAGCGCTGGCCGATCCGGTTCAGCGGATCACGGTCACCCGACCACAGCGCGTCGGCCTGCTTCTGCGCGAACGCGCGGTAGGTGGCCGAACCCGTCGCCGTGGCCAGGTCGCCGAAGTAGCGTATGAAGATGCCCTTGAACTGCTTCTGGTTGTCGTCGCAAGACCCCGTGTCGCAGGATTCGACGAGCACGCCACCCGACGTGAGCCGCGTCATCGCCGCGTCCGCCAGCCGCTTGGCCGCGTCCAAATAGGACTGGACGCCGGTCGCGCGCCACAGCTCCAGCAGACCGCCGATGCCGAGGCCCTGGTTGTACGTCCAGACGGTCTGGCCGTTGTTCTCGCACGACGCCGTCAACCCGTCGTTCACCAGGCCCGAAGAATTGAGCAGGCCGCTGTTGAGGAACCAGTCGCCCGCGACCCGCGCCCGCTGGCCCCACACCGTGTCGCCGGCGACGCGGTTGTGCAGGGACGCGATCAGCCGCAGGTACAACCCGGCCGTGACGGCGTTCTTGTACGTCCGCTCGCGGTTCCACCAGATCCCGCCGCCGCAGCTGCCGGTGTCCCAGAACCCGTGGACGTAGTTCGCGATCGTCGTCGCCTCGGTGAGGTAGCGCGGGTCGTGGGTGCGGTCGTAGACGGCGACCCAGGCCAGGCCCCACCACGCGCTGTCGTCGATGGCGCGGCTGACGAAGTCGCCCTCGATGGCGTCGGAACTCCGTGCCCCGGCGGGGAAAGCGGCGCGGTTGACGTCGAAGGTGCGGGCCAGCGCGGCGTCGGACCCGCCCGCGTCGGCCACCGCCGTCACCGCGACCGCCGAGTTCCACCAGCTCGACGGCCACCACGCGGTGTAGGGGTCGTAGGACCACAGCAGCGCGTCGAGCGCACCGGCCGCCCGGGTCGTCGCCGGCCGCGCCCACGCCGTGCAACTCCCTTGCGCGTGCGTGGTTTCACGGCCGCACGCCCGCACCGCGCCGCCGTAGAGCCGGCCACGGGGATCGCGCGTCGCGAACGCCGTGGTGTGGGTGCCGGTCGCCCCGGCGGCGACGCTGGTGCGGCCCAGCGAGGAGCCGTCCGGCCAGCTCGCGCCCGCGTCCCAGGAACGGTCGAGCCAGCTCTCGTCGCCCGCCCCGCCGGCTTCGATCCCGGCCCACGCCATGCCTCGGCCGTCGAAGTGGAGCCGGATCGTGCGGCCGAAGAGCGTCGTCGGCGCCACCGGCTGACTGTCCCCGGTGCCCGGCGCGGTGCGGTCGCACGCGGCATCGCAGACGTCCGGGTAGATCCACGCGGTGCACGCGACGCCCTGCGCGTCCCCACACGCCCGGACCAGCCCGCGGCGGTGGTGCTGCGGGTCGGTGAGGTTGTACATGAGCGTGCGGGTGCCGGTCCACGAACCGGGGACGCTCGCCTTGCCCAGCAGGCCTTCCCAGGTGGCACCGGCGTCCCAGGAGCGGTCGAGCCAGACGGCGTCGCCGGCGACGCCGTTGTCGATGCTCGCCCACGCCATACCGTCGGGGTCAGAGGCGTGCAGCCGCACCACGCGGCCGTTGATCACCTTGTCGGGCAAGGGAAAGCTCTCCCGCGCGGCCCGCGCCGGGTCGAGGGTGTCGCACGACGTGACGCACACCGCCGTGGCCGCCTCGGCGGGCCGGAGGGACATCGGGGTGAAGGAACCGAGGACGAGCAGCAGCACGAGCAATGTCCGCATAGACATCCCTCTCCACGCACCGGGGTTCGCTCCAGCATAGGAAGCCGGCGTCCGGTTCTGAAGGATTCCGCCCGGTTCTGGCTCGTTCCGGACAATGGTTGGCCGTGCGGGGAGCGGGTACGCGGGCCCATGGACCTCGGGAAGACGATCGACACCGTGCTGGACCGGACCATCGTCCTCGGCTACGGCAACGTCGGCCTGCAGGTGCGCCGCCGCCTGCCCGGCTGGCCGCCGACCCGCCGCCGATGCCCGGCAAGGTCGTGCTGGTGACCGGAGCGGGGTCCGGGATCGGCCTCGCGGCCGCGGCCGGGTTCGCCCGGCTGGGCGCGTCGGTGCGGGTTCTGGGCCGCACCGACGAACGTGCCGCCGAAGCCGCTTCGCTGACACGCGAACGTGTACCGGACGCCGACGTCCGTCCGGTCACCTGCGACCTCGGCCGCCCGACCGCGCTGCGCACCTTCGTCGAGGAGTTCTCAGAGCGCGAAGACCGTCTCGACGTCCTGGTGAACAACGCCGGCGTGATGCCCGACGAGCGCGAGCACACCGACGACGGCGTCGAGCTGACGTTCGCCACGCACGTGCTGGCCCCGTGGGTGCTGATCAACGGGCTCGCGCCGCTGCTGGAGCGGTCGGCGCCCGCGCGGGTGATCAACGTGACCTCCGGTGGGCAGTACGACCAGAAGATTCCCGACGGCGACCTCCAGTCGGAGGACACGAGCTACGGGCCCAAGAAGATCTACGCGCGGACCAAGCGCGAGCAGCTGGTGCTCACCGAGCAGTGGGCCGGGGTGCCGGCCTGAGCGCGGGGAAAATGAGTGGTGCGGCCCGGCCGGACGGAGTTGGCTGACCGCCGTGGCCGAAATCTACGGTAGCTGCGAGGACCGGTTCAGCAAGGTGCGCGACGTCCTGGCGGCGTCGCTGGACACCGAGGACGTGGGCGCCTCGGTCGCCGTGTTCGTGGACGGCGAGCCGGCGGTCGACCTGTGGGGTGGATACGTCGACACCGCGCGCACCGTCGCTTGGGAACGGGACACCATCACCACCGTCTGGTCCACCACCAAGACGATGACCGCGCTGTGCGCGCTGGTGCTGGCCGACCGCGGCGACCTCGACCTGGACGCGCCGGTCGGGGCGTACTGGCCGGAGTTCGCGGCCGCGGGCAAGGAAACCACGCGCGTCCGGCACCTGCTCGGGCACACCGCGGGCCTGCCGGACTTCGACGGCCCGGTCGCGGTCGAAGACCTCTTCGACTGGCCGGCGGTGACGGCGCGGCTGGCCGCGCAGACCCCGGCGTGGGAACCGGGTACCGCGGGTGGCTACCACTCGGTCACCTTCGGGTTCCTGGTCGGCGAAGTCGTCCGCCGCGTCACCGGGCGCAGCCTGGGCGCGTTCTTCGCCGAGGAGGTGGCCGGCCCGCTGGGCGCGGACTTCCACATCGGGCTGGCCGCGGAGCACGATCACCGGGTCGCCCCGCTGATCCCCGACCCCCAGGGCGACAAGCCGCCGGGGTTCCTGGTCGGCGTCTCGGACTCGTACTCCGAGGCCTGGCGGCGCGCGGAAGTGCCCGCCATCAACGGGTACGGCAACGCTCGCTCGGTCGCGGCGGTGCAGTCGGTACTGGCGTGCGAGGGAGTCTCCGGTGGCGTACGGCTGTTGTCGCCGGCCGGCGCCGCGCGGGTCTTCGACGAACAGTTCCACGGCGAGGACCGCGTCCTCGGCGCGACGATGCGGTACGGCCTCGGCTTCCGGCTGGAGGGCCACACGTGCTCGTGGGGCGGCTGGGGTGGATCCGTGGTCCTCGTCGACACGGACCACCGCATGGCCGTGTCCTACGTGATGAACCAGGTCCTCTGGGAGGACGGGTACAGCCGGGGCCTGGGCGTGGTGCTGGCCGCCTACGACGCGTTCACGGCCTAGATGAGTGATTCCGTGAAGATCACGTGAAGGAGGCTGCTGCGAAGGCGTGGGAGGAGGGTGTCCAAGATCAAACCGTGACGAAAGAACTAGACACCCTCCTGACCGCACTCTACGTGCTGATCGACGACCACGTAGTGCCGCCCCGCACCGGCAGAGGCCGCAGACCCGAGCTGACTGACAGTGAGCTGATCACGATGGCCGTCGCGCAGGTACTGCAGCGCTACGACAGTGAACGACGCTGGATCCGGCACATCCACACCGACGCCGGATGGCGCACCATGTTTCCCGTCATGCTGACCCAGTCCGGCTACCACAAGCGACTGAAGACCGCGCATCCTCTGCTGTGCAAGGCGATCCTCACCCTGGCTGCGGGCTGTCCGTCGTGGTTCGACGACCTGTGGATTACCGACGCCACCCCGGTTCCCTGCGGAATGTCACGGGAAACGGTGAAACGCTCCGACCTGGCCGGGCACGCCGACTACGGCTACTGCGCGTCACACTCCCGGTGGTACTGGGGCCTGAAGCTCTACCTCGTCTGCGCCGGCGACGGAATGCCGGTCATGTGGTGCCCGGCCACCCCGAAACTCGGCGAACGTGAGGTACTGGCCGCCCTGCTCGAGGGCAACCACCACCTCATCCGCAACGGCCAGGTCCTCTTGGCGGACAAGGGTTTCGCCGGCAAGGAATTCCAGCAGCTGACCGCGGCGATGGGGCTGGAGCTGCTGCGCCCGGACCGCAAGGACGAGACCTACCGCAACGGCAACCTCGGTGGCGTCCGCCAGCGGATCGAGTCGGTCAATCAGACCCTCACAGGCCAGCTCGACCTCGAAGCGCACGGCGGACGGACCCCGGCAGGGGTGTTCACCCGCGTCGCGCAACGCCTGCTGGCCATGGCCACCGCGATCTGGCATAACTGGACCATCGGCCTGACCAGCAAACGCTCACTTATCGCCTACGACCACTAACACCAACTTCACGGAATCACTCATCTAGTCCGGCGGGAACAGGCGGGGCAGGAAGCCGAGCATCAACGCCGACCACACGACGTGCGTCAGCACCGGCGCCTGTATCCCGCCCGACCGGCCGCGCTGCACGGCGAAGAGCGTGCCCATCACCGTCGAAGCCAACACCAGCGCCGGGTTTCGCGTCGCCGCCGTCGAAAGGACGTACAGCGCCGTCGATCCGCGAGGGCCGAAAGCGTCGTAAAGCGCGCCGCGGAAGAAGAACTCCTCCGCCGCGCCCGTGACGAGCGCCGTCGCCACCACCGACGAGGTCGAACCGCGGTGGGCGTGGGAGAGCACGCCGCTGATCGCGCGCCGCAGCGGCGGGATGCGGCGGGCCACCAGCGCGCAGCCGTAGAACGCGCCGAACGCGCCGGCGCCGGCCAGGACCGGCCGGGCGACGTCCCGGCGGCCCCGGGGCACCGGCCCGGCACCGGCGAACCAGGTCGCGGCGACCGACGCCGTCAGGACGTGGAACCGGCGCGAACCCGGCCGGCTGGCCAGGGACGCGCCGAGCAACCCGGACCCGGCGGCCGTCACCCCGGCGAGGAGCGCCTTCCTCACGCGGGCCGCCGGCTCTTCGCCCGCTCGCCCAGGGCCTGCAGCACGGCTTCGTCGTAGTCCATCGGCTCGAACTCGACGATCCGGCGGATCGCGTCGTCGCGGACGACGACCTCGTTCGTCATCGAGTCGATCAGGGCCCGCCCGGTCGTGACGTCGATGTCGGTGACCAGCGAAAGCCAGTACGACGAAAGCCTCGGCGAGAGCAGCGGCACCGGCACGATCACCAGCGGCCGTCCCTCGATCGCCGCGACCCGCTGCAGCATGTCCCGGTAGGCCAGCACCTCGGGCCCGCCGATGTCGAAGGTCCGGCCCGCCGCCTCCGGGTGGTCGAGCACGCCGGCCAGGTAGCGGACGACGTCGGCGATCGCGATCGGCTGGGTACGCGTGGCGACCCAGCGCGGGGTCACCATCGCCGGCAGGTGCTCCACCAGCTGGCGGGTCAGCTCCCACGACGTCCCGCCGTGCCCGATGACGATCCCGGCGCGCAGCACGGTCACCGGCACGCCGGTCTCCCCCAGCAGCCGCTCGACCTCACGCCGGCTGGCCAGGTGCTCCGAAAGCGCGTCGTCGTCGTCCCCGAGGCCGCCGAGATAGACGATCCGGCCCACGCCCGTGTCAGCCGCCGCCCGGGCGAACGCGCGGGCCGCGTCGGCGTCGCGGCGCTTGAAGTCCGCACTGTCGAGTGAATGCACCAGGTAGTAGGCGGCTTCGACGCCCTTGAGCGCGTCCCGCAGGGAGCCGACGTCGGCGACGTCGCCGCGGACGGCTTTCCCGGCTCCGCGGTACTTCGCGGGATGGCGGGTCATCGCGAGGACGTCGTGCCCCGCTTCGTCCAGCGCCGGGCACAGCCGGCCGCCGACGAATCCCGAAGCCCCGGCCACCAGCACACGCATACCGGCGACGTTAGCCGGGACGGCCCCGGGCCGCAGATCACCCGCGGCGGGTTCGCCCGGCGAAGCAGACCGCGGCGACGACCCCCGCGCAGCCGGCGAGCTGCACCAGGCTCGGCGTCTCCCCCAGCAGGCCGATGCCCAGGAGCACCGCGCCGACCGGCTGCAGCAGCATCAGCGTCGCCCCGGTGGTGGCCGACATCCGGGGCAGCGCGGCGGAGATGAGGATCCAGCCGATCAGCTGACCCACGACGGCGAGCGCGACCAGCCAGCCGAACGTTTCCGGGCTCGGGCTCAGGTCGAGCGTCCCGCTCGGGACACCGAGCACGACGGCGACGACGCCGGCGGAGAGCGTCGCGAGCACCAGGGACTGCGCCTGCGCGCCCGCGCCGCCGCTGAGCCGGATCAGGAAGAGGTACACGGCGTAGCCCGCACCGGCGAGCATCGCGAACACGGCACCGGTGATCGGGTCCGGGCCGAACGAGCCGCTGCCGGCGAACCCGCCGGCCAGCACGACCCCGCCGAGCAGCACGGGCACGGCGTAGAGGAACTGCTTCGCCGGCCGTTCCCGCAGGAAGGCGAACGCCAGCAGCGGCACGATGACTACCTGGACGGCGAGCAGCACCGTCGCGATGCCGGCGCCGATCCGCGGGATCGCCTCGCCCCACAGCACGAAGTCCAGGCCGAGCCCGGTGCCGGCCAGCAGCGGGAGGAGCACGCGGCGGCGGGGCGCCGGGCCGGCCTTCCGCCGTTCCCGCACGGCGAGCGCGAGCAGCACCGGCAGGGCGAGCAGGCAGCGCCAGAACGCGCTCGTGCTGCCGCTGGCGTGCGAGACCTTGATGAAGACCGATGACAGGGAGATGCAGAAGCTGCCGAGCGCGGCGAGCAGACGCGGGTCGAAGCGCTCGGTGAACGGCGTGGGGGTGGTCGCGGGCCGGGGCGCGGTCGTGGTCACGGCTCCAGCCTGCGGGTCACGACTGTCAAGGACAAGCGAATGTTCTGCGTGGAATTCGGTAGGATCTCTACCGTGTTCGGAATCGAACGGATGCGTGCGCTGCACGCTGTCGCCACGCAAGGCTCGGTCGCCGCGGCGGCCGCGTCCCTGCACGTCACGCCGTCGGGCGTGTCGCAGCAGCTGGCCAAGCTGGAACGGGAGGCGGGGCAGCGGCTGCTGGAGCCGCGCGGCCGGGGCGTCCGGCTGACCAAGGCGGGCCAGGTGCTGGCCGGGCACGCCGAGCGGATCCTCGCGCAGGTCGCCGAGGCGAAAGCGGACCTGGAGCTGCTGCGCGAGGACGTCATCGGGCCGCTGCGGGTCGGCGCCATCCCGACGACGGTCCACGCGCTGCTGCCGCCCGCGCTGGCCACGCTCGCCGCGCAGCACCCGCGGCTGGCCGTGACGCTGCACGAGGGCGAGGCGGAGCAGACGATGCCCCGCGTGCTGGCCGGCGACCTCGACGTCGCGGTGCTGGAGAGCTGGGAGGATCGGCCGACGGTGCTCCCGCCGGCGACGGCGCGGATCGCGTTGTTCTCCGACGTCGCCGACCTCGCGCTGCCCGCCGGCCACCGCCTCGCGCACCGCAAGACGGTCGATCTGTCCGAAGTGGACGATCTGCCGTGGATCGGCTGGAGCCAGGGGTCCGGCTGCTACGACTGGCTGGTGCAGGTGCTGCGCAAGCAACGGCTGGAGCCGCGGATCAGCTGCACGGTCGGCGGTTACCCGACGCAGCTGGCGCTGGTGGCGGGCAACGTCGGCGCGGCGCTGGTGCCACGCCTGGCCCGGGAGCCGCAGCCCGAGGGCGTCCGCATCCTGGCGACGCGCCCGGCGCTGACCCGGACGATCTACGCGATCTGCCGCACGGGCGAGGAGGACCGCGGTGCGGTGCGTGCGTGCCTGGACGCGCTCCGGGCCGCCTCGGCGCGGTTCGAGAGCGCGGGGCGACCCTGAGCCCGATCCGACTACCGGCTGAGCCGCTCGATCATCTCGGTCACCAGCTTTCCCGGCCGCCGGTGGTGCACGAGGAAGACGTCTCGCGCCGGCCGGGCGTCCGCGGCGTCGCGGACCTCGATCCGCGCCGGCCCCACCCGCGCGAGCACGCTCTCCGGCACGAACGCGATCCCCAGCCCGGCCTCGACCAGCGCCAGGATCACCTGGTAGTCGCGCGTTTCGTAAGCCACGGTAAGGGTGACCCCAGCGGCGTCGGCGAGCTCGTCGAGGCAGACGCGGTTGGGCACGCCGGGGCTGCCGGAAATCCAGTCCTCCCCCGCCAAGGCGCCCAGCGTGAGCCGGCGGGCACGGGCTTTCGGATGTCCCTCGGGCAGGATCAGCCGGAACCGTTCCGAGCGCAGCAGCGATCGCGTCAGCCCGCGCGGGTCGGGCAGCGGCGCGCCGGGATAGCGGTGGGTGATCAGCAGGTCGAGGTCGCGCGAGGTGACCAGCCCGTACCCGTCGGGCGGTTCGAGGTCGAGCAGCCGCAGCGCGACCGCGGGGTGGTCGCGCCGGAACCCGGCGAGCGCGGCGGGCACGAGCGTCATGCCGGCGCTGGCGAACGTGCCGACGGTGAGCTGCGCCGGTTCCTCGTCGAGCAGGGCCCGGACCGTCCGCTCGGCGGTGCGCAGCTCCCCGACGATGGTCTCCGCGTGGCTGAGCAGCGCCTCCCCGACTGGCGTGAGCGTGACACCGCGCGGGTTGCGGTGGAGCAGGGGCGCGCCGACGTCGCGTTCGAGCTTGGCGAGCTGCTGCGAGACGGCGGACGGCGTGAAGGCGAGTCTTTGAGCCGCCCCGGCGATCGACCCGGCGTGCGCGACCTCGGCGAGCAGGGCGAGGCGGTGGGCGTCGAGCATGGGAACCTCCAGCCGTAAGCGTTGCTAAGGTCAGCGTAGGAGACGGCGCTGGTGCTTACGGCGGTCCACGCGCATGCTGGTGCCCATGATCAGCACTTCGGATGTCGAGCAGGCCGCCGCGCGCATCGAGGGCCGGGTCCGCCGGACGCCGGTGTTCGCCGACGACGGCGTGTGGTTCAAGCTCGAGCACCTGCAGCACACCGGCTCGTTCAAGGCGCGCGGCGCGTTCAACCGGATCATCGCCGCGGGTGAGCTCTCGGCGGCCGGGGTGGTGGCCGCGTCGGGCGGCAACGCCGGGCTGGCCGTCGCCTACGCGGCCCGGGAGTTCGGCGTGGCCGCGCGGGTCTACGTCCCGGTGAACGCGCCGGCGGTCAAGGTGGCGAAGCTGCGGCAGCTGGGGGCGGCCGTCGAGCTGGTCGGCGACAAGTACGCGGACGCCTACGACGCGGCGGTGAAGGACGCGGCGGACCGGGGCGCGCTCTTCTGCCACGCGTACGACCAGCCGGAGATCTGCGCCGGCCAGGGCACGGTGGGCCTCGAGCTGCTGGCCGACATCGACGGGCTGGACACGATCCTGGTCGCGGTCGGCGGCGGCGGGCTGCTGGCGGGCATCGCGGCGGCGGTCGAAGGCCGGGCGCGGGTGGTCGGCGTCGAACCGCGCACGGCCCCGACGCTTCATGCGGCCCTGTCGGCGGGTTCGCCTGTCTCGGTCGAGGTGTCCGGCATCGCCGCGGACTCCCTGGGCGCTTCGCGGCTCGGCGACATCGCCTTCTCGGTCGCGACACGCACGGAGGTGGGCTCCGTGCTGGTGGAGGACACGGCGATCGTCGAAGCCCGAGCGGCGCTGTGGGACCGCTACCGCCTGGCGCTCGAGCCCGGCGGCGCGACGGCGTTCGCGGCGCTGCTCACCGGCGCCTACCGCCCGGAGCCGGGGGAACGCGTCGCGGTCCTGTTGTGCGGCGCGAACACCGACCCGGCGACGCTCACTTCCCCGACAACCGCTCCACCAGCGGTGCGAACTCTTCGATGAAGGCGCTGTTGACGCTGACGTAGGAGACGCCGAGTTCGTCGCGCCGCCGTTCGAGCTCGGCGGCCATGTCGTCGACGCTGCCGCGGATCATGGCCAGCGAGTCGTGTTCGATGAGCGTCTCGGCATCGACGCCGATGAACCCCCGAATCCACGGCGGCACCTGTTCACCGACGAGGAAGATGTTCAGCGCGAGCTCGACGTCCCGCTCGCCGGCCGCGGTGGTGATCTCCTCGACGTAGCCGGCCATCTCATCGCGAGTGGTCAGCACCCCACCGGCAAGGGTGACGATGTCGGCTTTCGCCCCGGCGAGCCGCCGCGCCTTGGGCCCACCGGCGGCGATCATGACGGGGGTGTGCGCGTCGCCGTCGAGCCGGCGCACGTGGTCGATGGTCTCGGAGATCGAGTCGAGCCGCTCCTGGCCGGAGCCGTAGGGCAGGCCGAGTTCTTCGGCCTGCTGCCGCATGCTGGGCAGCCCGGTCCCGAGCCCGAGCTCGAACCGGTTGCCGGTGACAACGGCGAGGCTGTGCGACTCCCAGGCCGCGGCCCGCGCGGTCCGCAGCGGGCTGGCCAGGACGAAGGAGCCGACTTTGAGCTCGGTGGTCACGGCAGCGGCAGCCGCGAGCGCGGCGGTCGGGGTGGGCAGGTTGAGGTTGTCGGGGCAG
Organism: Amycolatopsis sp. NPDC051061; assembly: GCF_040682935.1. NCBI lineage: Bacteria > Bacillati > Actinomycetota > Actinomycetes > Pseudonocardiales > Pseudonocardiaceae > Amycolatopsis > Amycolatopsis sp. NPDC051061. Next base: position 54,556 of record NZ_JBFBBZ010000005.1, on the reverse strand, counting down.
AGCAGGGTGGAGTAGCCGAGCTCCTCGGCGCGCCGGGCGGTCTGCAGCCATTTCGCGCCCCCTTCGGTCGCGCCGGCGACCACACCGAACCGGAACGCCTTCTTGGTCATCGGAGTACCCCCTGGTTGGATTGGTACTTCGATCAAACCACCGCGGAGCCCGGCAGTGCCACCGCGGCCGGCCGCGGACCGTGAGCCCGACCACGACAGCAGGTCGGATTCGCGAGCTTCGGTCGATTCGGACTCGCCGGGGCCGGCACGCGCGCAGTGGCGCCACGAGCTTGTCGGGCAGGCGGTGGAAGCGTTGAGGTTTGACAGCGCCATGGTGCGGTAGCCATGGCGGACTTGGGGCGTGGGTGTAGGCCCGTAGCCGGTGGCTGCGGGCCTTTCCCATGCGCGATTGTCTACGCCGCGAACGGCAACGGTTGGTGCAGGTTGTTGCGCCTGGGTTTTCGGCGCTTGTCGAGGAACACCGGTGGTAGAAATTCGGGGAGGCCGTCGGCGGCGATGCGGACCTGCCAGCCGGAGCGGTGCAACAGCCGGTGGTGATGCGCGCACATCAGCACCAGGTTGCCCAGCTCGGTGGGACCGCCATCAGCCCAATGCCGGATGTGGTGACCCTGACAGTGCCGGGGTGGACGATGACAGCCGGGGAAGGCACAGCCGCGGTCGCGCAGGTACAACGCGCGGCGGATTCCGGGCGGGACCAGGCGGCGTAGGCGTCCGAGACCGAGGGGTTCGCTCTTGCCGCCCAGCACCGTGGGGATGAGCATGCAGTCACACGCGTGGATCCGGGCTTCGGCCGCCGACATCGTGCCGGTGTCGCCGAGGATGGCCCGGCCAACACCCGTCTTCAGGTCCTCCAGCGAGACCGCGACCATCACGTGGGCTCGCTCGCCGGCCTGCATCGGCAAGTCCGGGGAGTTCAACGCCATGTCCACAGCGTCGGAGAAGGCATCGCCGTAGCGTTCCAGCGGGGAACGCAAGTCCGGACCCTCATCGCCGGTGCGGCGTTCGGCGAGGGAGTCCAGGAGGGCGCTGGCTCTCGCGCCGGTCTCGTCGTCGAACCTACCGTTCAGCTCCCACCCCCCGGTTCTCTTGCGCCGCAACGACAGCTCGCGGTTGGGAGTAGCAGGTTCGGCGGTCTCCGGCTCGGCGCCGTCGGGGTCCAGGTGAGCCAAGATCCGCGCACCCAACGCTGCCACCTGCTTGTGCCCGGCGTCCTCGGCGAACGTAAGCAGATGCTGCTCGGCCTCTTCGCGATGCTCGAGCGGGACCTGCGTCATCACCCCGACGATCGTGTCGATCATCGGCGTGCTCAACCGCCCATTCGAGGCAGCAGCGCCGGTAGCGGGAGCGACAGCGGGGATCGGAGTGCCGTCGAGGTTGTGGCCGGGCGTGAGGGCGCGGGCTCGTTTGACCACGGTCTCGGCGGCGGCTTTGGGGACATCGGCGAGATGCTCGAAAAGCCGTGCCACAGAACGATATCCGAAGAGTTCCATCACACCACGAGACTCAATTTCTATGAGCAGCGCACCGATCTCAGCCTCGGCAGACCGCACAACAGTGAGCAGTGCGGAGATGCGGTCGGCCAAGGCCACCGCATCCGCTCGAACTACCGCTTCGCTGTCCACACACCAAGATTACCGGCACACGAACGCATGTTCATCACACGATCAGGTGGAAGCAAGAGAGCGGCAGGGGCACCGCAGCGTGGGGAATCGGCGCTCTCGCACCGAGCGAGAAGCAACCACAAGAAGCGCCGATTTCCCACGCCCCGGCGAAGCCGTATCTTGAAAACTCAGCCCCGCTGATACTCCTCCCAAGTAACCTTGGCCACCGAAGGACCATCATCAGCCCCACGCCCGGCAAGCCCGTTCATACCCAGGTAATAGTCCCCGGTCTGATGCTGAGCACCCGAAGAAAGATCCGGATCCGAGATGGCCTCAGCATGGACGTGGTAAGCGAACCCCTGCGCCGGCGTCCGGTACCAAGCAGCGAAACCGACCTGCCGCAGCGCCTTGATGAAGTTCGTGCGGGTCGTCGACGACATGCCGGACACCGAGATGTCCATCGCGCCGCCGCCGTCGTGCGTTCCCGCCGACGCGTCGACGCCGCCGGGGTTGTACGAACCCTGCGTCAGGCTGACCGTGGTGCCGGTGAGCCTCTCGGCCTCCAGCAGCATCGCCTTGGTGCGGGTGTTGATCGTGACGCCGCGGTAGGAGACGCGGCTCCCGGCCGAAATCGGTGAGGTGACCGTGTACCGGCCTTCACCCAGCTTCTCCAGCGACGTCTTGCCCGGCAGGCCGGAAGCGTCGATCCCGGTGTACCCCAACGACTTCTGGTACTGCGAGTACGCCGTGATCGTCGTGGTACCGAAGTACCCGTCGACGTACGTCGCGGCCAGCAGCCCCTTGGCCTGCAGAGCCTGCTCGACGAGCAGCACGCTGTCGTGCGCGCCGGGCGTCTGGGTGTCGTCGGCTCGGCGCGGGTCGATCTGGGCCGCCTTCAGCACGGCCTCCATGTTCGCCGTGGGCAGCGCCGTCGTGGCCGCGGGCTCGGCCTGAGCCGGCGCGGCCACGGCGAACGCCGCTGCGGTGAGTGCCGTCAGCACGGCGGCCTTCGTGAACATCCCTGTCCTCCACTGGTCGGAATCCTTGCTCCACCAGCATCACCCGGCCCGATACAAGGACCGTACAAATCACCCGGCCCGGAAGCCGCGCAGACGCAGGCTGTTCGTGACGACGAAGACCGAGCTGACCGCCATCGCCGCCCCCGCGAGCATCGGGTTCAGCAGGTCCGCGGCGGCCAGCGGCAGCGCGGCGACGTTGTACGCGAAGCCCAGAACAGGTTGCCTTGATCGTGCGCAGCGTCCGGCGGGACAGCCGGATCGCGTCGGCCGCCGCACGCAGGTCGCCGCGCACGAGCGTGAGGTCGGCCGCTTCGATCGCGACGTCGGTGCCCGTGCCCATGGCCAGGCCCAGGTCGGCTTGGGCGAGCGCGGCCGCGTCGTTGACGCCGTCGCCGACCATCGCGACGACCTTGCCGTCCTCCTGAAGCCCGCGTACGACATCGGCCTTGTCCTTGGGCAGCACGCGGATTTCCTCTTCGACCGAGCGGGCGCAGTGGCCGCACGTCATGCCGGTAACGGTGTAGGTCGTATCTGCCATGCCCACGTATACCCTAGGGGGGTAAGGTAAGCGAGACCGGTCACGACATGTAATCCCGGTCACACCCGATCCGGTAGCCACTGGTCCAGGCGTGTTTCTTGTCGTCACGGAGAGTTCTCAGAGGGGCGCCCTGGACGTTGCCGTGCTCGTTTCGTAACCTGTTCGAGATCTCGCGGCCCCCGGTCGTCGATGAGACGGCGACGCGAGATCGCCGCCGATACCCCCTGCGGGGTACCGGACCCCATCGCGTGCTCTCCCTGTTGCGGTCGAGCACGCGCCGGACACGGGCGAGGCCCCCGACTCGCCCCGGTACCCCACGGCGGCCGATCAGCAAAGGAGACCCGCGCGAGAATGCGTTCGCATCCCGTCAAGCGCGTGGTGTCAGGTGCCCTCGCCGCAGCCTCGGTGATCACTGTCATCACCATGGCCCAGCCGACGGCCACCGCCGCCCCCATCCCCGTCCTCCAGGCCCCGCCCACCGGGTCCGACGCCCTGGCCAAGTACCGCGACCTCTCGGCCCAGGCCGAGAAGCTCAACGAAGACCTGCTCAAGGCGAAGGACGACCTGACCGCGAAGCAGGGAGAGCTCGACAAGGCCAACACCGACGTCACCGCCGCCAAGGACGCCGGTTCCCAGGCGACCGAGGCCAAGCAGAAGTACCAGACGCAGGTCGACAAGTTCGCCGGTGCGTCGTTCACCAGCGGCGTCCAGCTGAACAAGCTGTCGGCGCTGCTGGCCGGCACGTCGACGCAGGACTTCCTGGACCGCTCGGCGGCCCTCGAGGTCATCGCGACCGACAAGAACTCCGCGATGGACAACCTCAGCGGCGCGGCCGAGAAGGCCACCGCGGCGGAGAAGGCGGCGACGGACGCGGCGAAGCGGGCGACGGACGCCCGGGACGCGGCGGCGAAGCTGGCCTCGGACATCGAGGGCAAGAAGAAGAACCTCCAGGCGCAGATCGACCAGATCGAGGCCCAGAGCAAGACCCTCAGCACCGCCGACAAGACCGCCCAGAAGGACACCGGCGGCAAGGCCCCGGTGGTCAAGGCGGCCACCGCGTCCGCGCAGAAGGCGGTCGACGCGGCGCTGAGCAAGCTCGGCAGCGCGTACGTCTACGGTGCCACCGGACCGAGCACGTTCGACTGCTCCGGCCTGATGCAGTGGGCCTACAAGCAGGCCGGGATCACGCTGCCCCGGACGTCGTCGGCGCAGGCGGGCTTCGGCACGTCGGTGCCGCGCGACCAGCTGCAGCCGGGCGACCTGGTCGCGTACTACTCCCCCGTGTCCCACATCGGGATGTACATCGGCGACGGCAAGATGGTGCACGCGCCGACGAGCGGCGACGTCGTCAAGATCTCGCCGCTGCTGAAGGAGTACGCGGGAGCGACGCGGCCGACGGCCTGAGTTCGTCCGGGGATGCCCCGTTCCGGGAGGTGTAGAAATCCCGGGACGGGGCATCTTCCGTCCATGGTCGACGATTACGACGCCGCCACGGTCTCGGCGGTCGGCAAGGTCACCGAAGCGCTCGAGACGATCGAGCGGGCGCGTGGGCACCTCTATTCGTTCCACCAGCTGACGGGCAGCGCGGACCTGGCGCTGGGCGAGGCGGTGGACGCGCTGGAGAAGGCGGGCCACGAGGAGTGGGCGCGGCGGATCTCCGAGGAGCTGATCGGGCTCAACGTGGTACCCGATCGATGGACGTTCCAGCTCGTCGAGGAGTACGACGACGGCTACTACAAGGCGTGCCGTGACCTCGAGCGCTCGCTGCTGGAGTCCTTGACCGGCGGGCGCCGCCACCTGCACGAACAGCAGATGAAGGACGACCGCCGCACGCACGGCCGGGCGGGCCACGAGGCCGGCTCGCCGAGCACCCCACCGGCCGGCTCGTGACCGGCGATTGTCGGACCCTTGCGCTAGTGTGGGTTTCAAGCGAACAGGTGTTCGATTGGAGGGTGTCATGACCGATCAGGTGGAACCGAACCCGGAGAAGGACCCGAGCGACTGGACGACCGGCGATGAGCCGATGACCGGGCCGCAGAAGTCCTACCTGCAGACGCTGGCCCAGGAGGCTGGTGAAGAGGTGCCGGAGGGGCTGACGAAGGCGGAGGCGTCGGCGCGGATCGATGAGCTGCAGCAGGCCACCGGGCGGGGTAGCTGAGGGCGGCGCGTACCGGCTGGGGTCACCGATTGGGCTGCGTGAGCTGTGCCCGGCGCCACGGCTTGCTGCCGGTCTGCGTGGGTAATCCAAGACGAGATGCCCGACTCCCCCGAAGGAGGACATCCCGTGTACCTGACCGTGCTGCTCGTGACCGTCGCCGGGCTTCTCGTGCTCGGCGCGGTCGCCCTCCGCGAACTGCCGAAGCCCTATCCCCTCACCGCGAAGCGCACCGTCGTCGCGGCTTGGATGGTGGCCGCCGGTGGGGTCGGGTGGTGGGCCGCCGCCCCTGGGGCCGCACCGCTCGTCGTCATCGTTGCCGGGCTCGGTTTTCTCGCCGCCGCCCTGAATCGGGGGCCCGAACGGACTTCCTACCCGGCCGAAACTCCCTATCAGCCGCCCCGGTGAAGGAGCAGCCGATGTCAGAACCGAACGAGCAACCCGAGATCGCGCGGCCCGGCACCCCGGACCCCGGCCGGGCGGACGACAATCTTTACGGGCCCGGCGAAGGCGATCCGCCCGACAGCGCCGAAGAAACGCAGGGCTTAGGGCAAAAGGTGATCGGCGAACTCCGGGAGCGGCGCGAAAGCTGAGTCACGCCGCGGCAGGCAGCGCCGCACCGGTCACGCGGAGCAGGAACTCGGCGTTGGAACCGGTCTTGCGGAGCTGGTCGAGCAGCTGCTCGATCGCGTGCGGGCCCGGCAACGCGCGGCGAACCTCGCGCATCGCGGCCAGTTCGCCCGGGGTGACCAAGAGTTCTTCGCGCCGGGTGCCGGACGCGGCGACGTCGATCGCCGGGAAGATGCGGCGCTCGGCCGTCTTGCGGTCGAGTTTCAGCTCCGCGTTGCCCGTGCTCTTCAGCTCTTCGAAGAACACCGTGTCGGCCAGCGAACCGGTTTCCACCAGCGCCGACGCGACGATCGTGAGCGATCCGCCGCCTTCGAGGTTGCGGGCCGCGCCGAGGATGCGCTTCATCGGCTGCAACGCGGCCGCGTCGACGCCGCCGGACAGCGTGCGGCCCGACGGGCGGGCCGAAAGGTTGTACGCGCGGCCGAGGCGGGTCAGCGAGTCGAGCAGCAGCACGACGTCTTCGCCGCGCTCCACCAGGCGTTTCGCGCGCTCGACGGCGAGTTCCGCCACCGCGACGTGTTCGGCGGGCGGACGGTCGAAAGTGGACGCGATCACCTCCCCGCGCACGGTCCGGCGCAACTCGGTGACCTCCTCCGGCCGCTCGTCGGCGAGCAGCACCATCAGCCGGCATTCCGGGTGGTTGACCGAGATTCCGTGCCCGATGTCCCGCAACACCGTCGTCTTCCCGGCTTTGGGCGGGGAAACGACCAGCGCGCGCTGCCCCTTGCCCAGCGGGGTGACGAGGTCGATGACGCGCGGCAGCAGGTGCGCCGGCGTGGTTTCGAGCAGCAGTCGCTGGTCCGGGTGCACCGGGACCAGGTCGGCGAAGTGCGGGCGCGGCCGCGCCGGGTCGGCGCCGTTGACACTGGTGATTTCCTCGCCTGCGCCGGTGATTTCGTCGCCGGGACGCAGCTTGTGCTTGCGGACGACCGAAAGCGGGAGCGCGTCGTCGTCCGGAGCCGGCCGGTAGCCGGTGCGGACGAAGGGCGTTTTTCCTGACAGGTCAAGCATTCCGTGAAAAGACATGAGGGTTCTCCTGATGAAGGTCCGGCCCGCGCGGACGGCGGAGCCGGAATGAGGAAGGAGGCCGAGCGGCCTGATCCGGGGAGCTTCCTCCGGGCGGCCGAGGGGCCGACATCCGCGAGGAGCACGTCTACGTTAGCGCGACGTCACGGAAAGCACAACGGGTAAGACCCCATCGCGGTGGGTAGCTCTCCAGAGAAGCCCGAAGCACGGGGAACCGAGGCTGACGATGGGAGCGGATCGTGTATCGACATATCCCGGAACCTGACGTCGACATGGGCGAGAGCACCGACGCCGACCGACCCGGGACCACGTCCCCGGTGCGCACCGGTGCCGTGGTCACCTCGACCTTCGAAGAGCTGGCGCCGGCGCTGCCGAACGAGATGGCGGACCTGCGCCGCAAGCTGACCCGCTGGCTGGGCGAGCTCCCGCTCGACCCGGAGAGCACGCACGACATCACGCTGGCCACCTACGAGGCGCTGGCGAACGCGGCGGCCCACGCCTACCCGGACGGCCACGGCTGGGCTCGCCTCCAGGCGGCCCGCACTGGCGACGCGGTGACGGTCACGGTGACGGACACGGGCTGCGGCATCCCGGCCACGCGCCCGCGCCAGGCCGGCCGGCGCACCTCGGGCGGCCGCGGACTGGCGCTGATCGACAAGGTGACGGACCAGTCCGACGTCGAGACGAGTGGCGACGGGACGACGGTCCGCATGACCTGGCGCCCGGCGGCCCTGCGGGACGAGAACCCGTCCTGATTCGAGGCCACAGCAGACTTGCTCGAACCCTGGGGGCGCCGCCCGGCGAAGAGATGCCTACGCAGCAGGCGTTGCAGGCAGAGAGCCTTGCATGACAGCTTGCGCCGGGCGGGCGGCTGCGCAGCGGAAGTCACCTCGGCGCGACTGCCGAGGCTCACTCCCCGAAGTGCCCTACCTCACACCGCCGGAACAATCCCTCAGGCTGCTCCGGCCAGCCGAACCAGCCGGTTCCGCGGGTAGGAAACCAGCTCCCTCTCCTGATCCGTGGTGAAGATCTCGACGGAGTCTTCCAGCAACTCCGCCGAGGTCACCTGCAATTGCCACGCGGGCAGGCCCGGCGCCGGCTCGTGCCAGAACCACTGGCCCTTGGTCAGCTGGTCCGCCGGGACCGTCGCGTCGTCCGTGTTCATGTCATGAGGTTAGCCGTCACCACCGACAGTTTTCGCACTGCCTCTAGCCGTGCGCCGCGTTGATCGTGATCGTCAGCACCTGCGGGTCGCCCGCGAAGACCGCTCCACTGAAATCCGGGCCCGGGCTCACGTCGTCGTACGGGAACGCGTAGCCGCGGTTGTCCGGGAGTTTCGAATGGACGATGCGCGCGTAGTGGTTGGTCACGTCGCCGCTGTAGAAGCGTGCCGGGTCCTCCGCCGTGGGCTGGTTCGCGTTGTCCAGCAACGTCGTCCGGTTCAGGGCCGCCGCCAGGCGGGGGACGATCGCCTTGCGCACGTCGCTCGCTCCGGCAGCCAACGCGAACGGGCCGCTGTCGCAGCTCCACACGTCCGCCGTCGCCGGCTTGGCGAACGATTCGGACCCGAACACCAGCTGGTCGCCCGATACACGGCCCGTGAACGTTCCCAACCCGGGGTTCTGCGAGTCGACGACCAGGTCCGTGCCCGCGTACTTCTGCCACACCTGGTCGATGTAGCCGTCGAGGTACCCGCCGAACTGCGACGCGTGATGGTGCGGTGACAGCACGCGCAGGTTCCCGCCACCACCGGTCTGCACCAAGCCCGGCCACTCGCCGCCCAGCGCTGTCAGCGACGACGCGATCTGGTCGAGCGCACCGGCCGGCAGCCCGTCGACCGTCGACGTACCGGACCCGGACGTCAGCGAAAGACCCATCGGGATGCCCACGAAGTCGACGTAGCTGATGTTCGCGAACAGCTGCGTGTCGTTGAAGGTGAACTCGCTGAACGACCAGTTCTTGCCGAAGTTCGCGTCACCGGAGTTGAGGAAGCTCGGGTGCACCAGGTTCGGCCCCGGGTCGAGGAAGAAGTCCAGCTTCGCGTCCGTGACGACGTAGATGCGCGCGCCGCCCATCTTGGGCACCGAAACCTGTGCCCCCGAGGCGATCGGGATGGCGCAGTCCTCGGGCAGCGGGGTCGTCGGCGCCGACGGCGAGTCCGGGTAGTACGGCGTGCCGTCGGCGCGCAGCAGGACCAGGCGCCCGTCCGGCGTCGTGCCGGTGACGTACGCGTACACGGTTCCGGAGCCCGAGTTGTTCACCAGCTTGAGGCCGAACGTGTCCGGCGTCGCGGCGTAAGCGGACCGCGCGAGGGGCAGCGCGGTGGCCGTGGCGAGCGTCGCCGCCGTGAGGCTGAGGAACGAGCGACGGGAGATCATGGCGTCCTCCACGTTGAGGAGACGGATGGCAGAGTCCATAATGGACATCCGGGGACGGTTCGCAGGTATTCGTTGTGGACGTCAACAAACTATGACTCCGGTTTCGTTACCTGGCAACCCTTCGAAAGAAGGTCCAGACCACCGCCTCACCCGGCCCGCGCGCTGCCCCGGCCGGACGAATTCCAAACGGGACTCCTCCGGGACTGCCCCCGCGTACCGGGTGCCGGGGTACTTCCGGGCACATCCCTTGACTCGGGCGCGCGCGAAGAGTGACAGTGGATGGCCTCGCAGGTCGTGGACGACCCATTCCCCTCAGGAAGCGAGACCCCATGCGCACCGTCAAGCGGCTCACCGCCGTGCTCGCCACGCTGTCGTTCGTCCTGACCGCCGCCCCGGCGCACGCCGAAGCCGGGTGGACCACCGTGTTCCAGGACGACTTCGACGGCACCGCCGGCACCGGCCTCAGTGCCCAGGACTGGCTCTACGACACGGGAACCGGCTACCCCGGCGGCGCGGCGAACTGGGGCACCGGCGAGCTCGAGACGGCCACGAACTCGACGGACAACGTCTACCACGACGGCGCCGGCCACCTGGCGATCAAGCCGCTGCGCGACGCCGCCGGAAACTGGACGTCGGGCCGGATCGAAACGCAACGGACCGACTTCGCCGCTCCCGAAGGCGGCCAGCTGGAGATCAGCGCGACGCTCAAGCAGCCCTCCCCCGCGAGCGGCCTCGGCTACTGGCCGGCGTTCTGGGCGATGGGCGCCGACGCCCGCCCGGTCGGCGCGACCAACTGGCCGAGCATCGGCGAGCTGGACATCATGGAGGACGTCAACGCGCTGAGCAAGCACTCCACCACCTTCCACTGTGGACAGTGGCAGGGCGAGTGCCACGACCCGGACGGCATCACCAGCGATCTCCAGGAGTGCGCCGGCTGCCAGGACGGCTACCACACCTACTCCGTCGTCGTGGACCGCCGCGACGCCGCGGCCGAGGAGCTGCGCTTCTCCCTCGACGGCACCCAGACGTTCGCGGTGAAGCAGAACCAGGTGTCCGACGCGACCTGGAAGGCCGCCGTCGACCACGGGTTCTTCGTCATCTTCGACGTCGCGATCGGCGGCTCCTACCCGAACAAGGTGTGCGGCTGCACCTCTCCGGGTGTCGACATCACGCCCGGTGCCGAGATGAGCGTCGACTCGCTCTCGGTGAAGACCAGCGTGGGCTGACCCGTAGGCTGGGCGCCATGAAGCACGCCGTCATCGCGTCACCGATCGGACCGCTGACCCTGGTCGGCGACGGCGAGGCGCTGGCCGGGCTCTACTTCGACGGCCACCTCCGGACACCCCGCCTCACCGACCTCGGCCCCCGGGACGACGACGGCTTCGAGACGGCGAAGCGGCAGCTCGGCGAGTACTTCGCCGGCACGCGGCGCGAGTTCGACCTCGAGCTCGCGCCGCGCGGCTCGGCGTTCGAGAAGCAGGTCTGGGCGCTGCTGACGAAGATCCCGTACGGCGAGACGCGCACGTACGGGCAGCTGGCCGCCGAGCTGGGCGACCCCGGCGCCGCGCAGGCGGTCGGGAACGCCAACGGCTGGAACCCGATCAGCGTCATCGTGCCCTGCCACCGCGTGGTCGGCACCAGCGGCGGCCTGACCGGGTACGCCGGCGGCCTCACCCGCAAGCGGTTCCTCCTCGGCCTGGAGGAACCGCCCGCGGACGAGGTCGGCCGGCTGTTCTGACGACTCGCTAGCCGGCCGAGCAGGTCACGGTCGGCGCCGTCAGGTTCCCGCCGTGCTCGACGGTGAACCCGATGACGTTGCCGCTCCCGTTGGGCCGCGCGGTCAGCACGTACCCGGTGCTGTCCCAGGTCCCGGTGTAATTCCAGCTTCCGATGACCTTCTGGGGCGAGTGGAAGGTGATCGTGAGGGCCCAGTTGCTGCTCCCGGTCACCGTCACCTGGCCGTTGAAGCCGACGTTCCACTCCGCCGTCTTGGCGTAGGTCCCGGTGCACCCGCCCGGCGTCGGGGTGGTGGTCGTCGGGGTGGTGGGCGTGGTCGGCGTGGTGGTCGGCGTCGGAGTCGTACCGCCGTTCAGCGCGTCGAGCACCGCGGTGTAGGCGGCCTTCTTCTGGCCGTTGCCGTCGAACAGCAGCGGCGTGGCGGACGCCCGCCACGAGTCCGTGTCGCGGATGCCCCACACGGTCATTCCGTTGCAGCGCGCGACCGCGAGGCACGCCTGAGTGACCGTGCGGTAGTTGTTCGCCTGCGCGGTGCCCGACCCTTCGACGTCCAGCTCGGTGATCTGCACGTCCACGCCCAGGTCGGCGAAGTTCTGCAGCGTCGTCTGGTAGTTCGACGGCACCGGGCTGTTGCTGTTGAAGTGCGACTGGAAGCCGACGCAGTCGATCGGCACGCCGCGGGACTTGAAGTCCTGGACCATGCGGTACACGGCCTGGGTCTTCGCCTGGTTCCAGTCGTCGGTGTTGTAGTCGTTGTAGCAGAGCTTCGCGTTCGCGTCGGCCGCCCGCGCGGCGCGGAACGCCGCCTCGATCCAGTCGTTGCCGGTGCGCTGCAGGTTCGAGTCGCGCCGGGCACCCGAGCTGCCGTCGGCGAAGGCCTCGTTGACGACGTCCCAGGCGTAGATCTTGCCCTGGTAGTGGGTCGCGACCTGGGTGACGTGGTTCAGCATCGCCGACCGCAGCGCGGAACCCTCCATGCTCTGCATCCAGCCGGGCTGCTGCGAGTGCCAGGCCAGCGTGTGCCCGCGCAGCCGGGCGCCCTGGCTCGTCGCCTGAGCGACGATCCGGTCGGCGTTGCCGTAGCTGAACTGGTTCTGCGAGGGCTCGGTGGCGTCGATCTTCATCTCGTTCTCCGGGGTGATCATGGAGAACTCGCGGCTCAGGATGCCGGTGTAGACGCTGTCCGAGAGCTTGCTCGCCGAGACCGCGGTGCCGAAGTAGCGTCCGGTCCCGCTCGCCGCGCTGCCCAGCGTCGTGCCGGCGTCCGGCGAAGAAGACGTGGTCGACGTCGAGCCGCTGTTCAGGCCGAGGAACGCGATCGCGTACGCCACCATCCCGTTCTGCGGCAGGGCGTGCCCGGCGCCCTGGACGCTGATCCCTTCGACCGGTGCCTGTGCGCCGGTGCTGCCGTAACGCGTGCGCGTCCAGCCGGACTGCGGTGCGTCACTGGACGACGGCGTCTGGCTCACCCCGCGCAGGTTCGTCCACTGCTTGATCTCCTCCCCGAAGTTCGGGTAGCGCAGCGTGTCGTCGGCGGTGCCGTGCCACAGCTGCATCCGCGGGTACGGGCCGCTGCGCCCGCCGCTCATCTGGCGGGCCTGGTCGCCCCACTGCTGCGCGGTCTTGATGAGCTGGCCGCCCGAGCACTGGCTGTTCCAGCTCGACCCGTCGGTGGTGGCGAAGCAGCCGGCGGGCACGCCCATGAACGCCGAACCGGCGGCGAACACGTCCGGGTACTCCGCGGCGAGGACGTTCGTCATCATCGCGCCGGAGGAAAACCCGGTGACGAACACCCGCGCGGGATCGACGTTGTAGTGCTGCTTGGCGTAGTCGACCATCGACAGGATGCCGACCGGGTCGCTGCCGCCGCCGCGGGTGAGGGCCTGCGGCGAGGAGACGTCGAAGCACTGCCCGCTGCGCGTGGCTTCGGGGAACACGATGACGTACCCGTACTGATCGGCCGCGGTGACGTAGTCGCGCGCGTAGCCGTTGAACACCGCCGAGGCCGAGCCGGTGCAGTAGTGGAGGGCGACCAGCAGCGCCGGCTTGGCGGCGACGTGGTCCGGGACGTAGGCGTACATGTTCAGGTTGCTGGGGTTGGTGCCGAAGCCGGTGACGCGGGTCAGCGTGGCGGCCGACGCGGGCTGCGCCGTGACCACCAGCACGATGGCGGCGGCGATCGACAACACGGCGGCGAGGAGGGCGGTGAAGAGTCTTCGCTCTCGAGTCAATCCTTTCCGGGAGCAGGGCGCAGCTGCGACGATCGTTCGTTCGCCACCCGGGACCGGTCAATGATTTTCGGAAAGTTTCGGACCGTTCGAACTGCCGGCCAGGCGTACTGCTGAAAGGATCCGGGGATGACCGAGCTCCTCCTGGGACCGCTGCTCCGGCACGTCGACGCCACCTCGGCGACGATCTGGGTCGAGACCGACGGTCCGTGTGAAGTCCTTGTCGCGGAAGCGAAAGCGCGGACGTTCGAGGTCTCCGGCCACCACTACGCCCTCGTCGTGCTCAGCGGGCTGGAACCCGGGCGCGCCACGCCCTACGAAGTCCGGCTCGACGGCGAGCTCGTCTGGCCCGCGCCGGACAGCGACCTGCCGCCCAGCCGGATCCGGACGCTGACCCCGGGTGATCCGCGGTTCCGGCTGGTCTTCGGGTCGTGCCGCAAGCCGCGGGAGCAGGACGCCCTCGGCCCGGACGCGCTCGCCGCCTACGCCCACCGGATGGCCCGGCTCGACGAAGCCGAGTGGCCCGAGTCGCTGCTGCTGCTCGGCGACCAGGTCTACGCCGACGAAACCACCGACGCGACGCAGGAGTGGCTCGCCGCCCGGCGCGACCCGAGGGAGCCACCCGGCACCGAGGTCGCCGACTTCGAGGAGTACTGCCACCTGTACTTCGAGGCGTGGTGCGAACCGGCGGTGCGCTGGCTGCTGTCCACCGTGCCGACGTCGATGATCTTCGACGACCACGACGTCCGCGACGACTGGAACACCTCGCAGGCCTGGCGGCAGGAGATGACCGGCACGTCGTGGTGGCCGGAGCGGATCCGCGGCGCGCTCGTGTCGTACTGGGTCTACCAGCACCTGGGCAACCTCGGGCCGCGCGAGCTGGCCGAAGACGACCTCTTCCAGCGGGTCAGCACGTCCGGGGCGGACAACGCGCAGGTGCTGCGCGAGTTCGCCGACCGAGCCGACCGCGAGGCCGACGGTGCCAAGGGCACCCGCTGGTCCTACCGGCGCGACTTCGGCCCGGTCCGGCTGCTGGTCATCGACTCGCGCGCCGGGCGGATCCTCGCCGGCGGCGAACGCTCGATGGTCGGCGAGGAGGAGTTCCGGTGGATCGAGGACCAGGCCACCGGCGAGTTCGACCACCTGCTGATCGGGACGTCACTGCCGTGGCTGATGCCCACCGCGCTCTCGGCGGCGCAGTCGGTCAACGAGCGCCTCTGCGCGAGACCGGGGCTCGTCGGGCGGGTGTCCGAGTGGTTCCGGCAGTTCGCCGACCTCGAGCACTGGCCGGCGTTCCGCGAGTCGTTCGACCGGCTGACCCGGCTGATCGCCCGGGTCGCCGACGAGGACCGGGCGTCGGTGAGCGTGCTCTCGGGCGACGTCCACCACGCGTACGTCGCGCGCGCCGACCTCCCGGGGGCGCCGGTCCACCAGCTCACCTGCTCGCCGATGCACAACACCGTGCCCTGGTACATGAACCGCCTGTTCCGCGCCGGCTGGTCGCGGGGGCTGACCCGGCTGAGCGACGCGCTGGCGCGCCGGGCCGGGGTCCCGCCCGCGCCGCTGACCTGGGGTTGCGTCTCGGGGCCGCACTTCGGGAACGCCGTGATGACTTTCGACGTCGACGGGCGGCAAGCCACCGCGACGCTGCTGCGACCGGAGCACGACGGCGAGCCGATCCGGCTCACGTGAGCGTGAAGGGGGGTGCGGCGCGGCCACCCTGCCCGGCTTGATCGGCGTTAGCCTCGGATCATGACCAGGGAGAACGTGCTCGGGGAGTTCCTCCGGGCCCGCCGCGAACAGGTGGGGCCGGAAGACCTCGGCCTGCCCGCCGGCGGGGCGCGCCGGGTCACGGGGCTGCGCCGCGAGGAGGTCGCCGTGCTGGCCGGCGTCAGCACCGACTACTACGTCCGGCTCGAGCAGGGCCGGGAGCGGAACCCGTCGGCGCAGGTCCTCGACGCCCTGGCCCACGGGCTGGCCCTCGACGAGGACGCCACCGCCCACCTGCACCGGCTGGCTCAGCCGGCTCCGAGACGCCGTCGCGCGCGACGGCGGGAGCAGGTCAGCCCCAACCTCCGGCGGTTGCTGGACGGCTGGCCGGACACGCCCGCGCTCGTGCTCGGCCGCTGCCTCGAAGTGCTCGCGCACAACGCGCTGGGCGAGGCGTTGTTCGGCGGGCACACCCACAGCGGTGACCTGGTCCGGCTGGTGTTCCTCGACCCGGACGCGCGCGAGTTCTACCCGGACTGGGAGCGCGTCGCGGTGAACACCGTCGGCGGCCTGCGCGCGGCCGCCGGCATCGATCCGGACGATCCCCGGCTCATCGAGACGGTCGGCGAGCTGTCGGTCAAGAGCGCGGACTTCCGCCGGCTGTGGGCCCGGCACGACATCCGGCAGAAGACGCACGAGACCAAGCGGTTCCACCACCGGCTGGTCGGCGAGCTCGTGCTGAGCTACGAGGCGCTGACCGTGAACAGCGCGCCCGGCCAGCAGCTGGTGGTCTACCAAGCCGAGCCCGGCAGCCCGTCGGAAGCCGGGCTCGCCCTGCTCGGCAGTCTCGCCGCCGGCTGAAATACCCTTTTCTGTCATTCCACAATGGACGGAGTAGTTCGTCATGCCCGGAAAGATCGTCCTCATCACCGGGGCCAGCAGTGGCATCGGCCACGCCACCGCGCTGCGGCTGGCCCGCGAAGGCCACCACGTCGTGCTCGGTGCCCGGCGGGAAGACCGGCTGGCCGCGCTGGCCAAGGAGATCCACGACGCCGGGGGCACCGCCGACGTGCACCGCCTCGACGTCACCGACCGCGCGGACGTCGCCGCTTTCGCCGACGCCGCCGTGGCCGCGCACGGCCGGCTCGACGTGTTCGTCGCCAACGCCGGCGTGATGCCGTTGTCGCGCCTGGATTCCCTGCTCGTCGACGAGTGGGACCGGATGCTCGACGTCAACGTCCGCGGCCTGCTCCACGGGATCGCGGCCGCCCTGCCGCACTTCCGGCGCCAAGGCGGCGGGCACTTCGTGACGATCGCCTCGACCGGCGCGCACGAAGTCGTGCCGACGGCCGCGGTCTACTGCGCCACGAAGTACGCCGCGCGGGCGATCACCGAAGGCCTGCGCTTGGAGGCCGATCCCGACATCCGCGTCACGACCGTGTCGCCGGGTGTCGTCGACTCCGAACTGGCGGACACGATCACCGAACCCGGTGCGCGGGAAGCGATGCGCACCTACCGCGCGGTGACGCTCCCGCCGGACACCATCGCCGGGGCGATCTCCTACGCGATCGGGCAGCCGGCCGGCGTCGACGTCAACGAGCTCGTCGTGCGGCCGACCGCCCAGCGGTGACGGCTCAGCGTTCCAGCTCCGCGATCACCCGGGGGATCTCGGCCACCAGCTCCCGCGCCAGCAGGCCGGTGGTCCCGGTGTCCGGGATCAGCCGCTGCCCCGCCACGGCGTGGACGTGCGTCGCCCAGCAGGCCGCCTGGTCGAGGTCCGCGCCGCGGGCGAGGAAACCGCCGGTCAGGCCGGCCAGGACGTCGCCGCTGCCGGAGGTCGCCAGGCCGATGTGGCCGCTGCCGTCCCGCCAGGTACGCCCACCCGGCTCGGCGACCACGCCGAAGAGCAGCACGACACCTTCGTAGCGCTCGGCGATCCGGACCGCGGTCTCGAGGTCGTCGACGTCTTCTTCGGAGCAGCCGTCGAGGAACGCGGCCTCGGTCCGGTTCGGGGTCAGCACGAGCCGTCCCGAAAGCGGCTTCGCCAGTTCAGGCGCCCGGCTCAGCGCGCCGAGCGCGAAGGCATCGAGCACCACCCGGGCGTCCGGGGCGATGGCGGGGATCAGGCGCCGCAACAGGTCTTCGGTTTCTTCGGCGCCGGTGAGCCCGGGGCCGACCACGACGGTGCCGGCGCCCGGGAGCACGTCGGTCAGGCGGTCGACGGCGTCCCCGGCGATCGCACCCGACTCGGTCTCCGGCAACCCGAACACCGACGACTCGGGCACCGACACACCGAGCGCCCCCGCGTGCCGTTCGCTGACCGCGAGCTGCAGCGTGCCGGCCCCGGCGCGCAGGGCGGCGGTGCCGGACAACGCGGGCGCGCCCGGCACGGTCCGGGCGCCCCCGACGACGAGCACGGTTCCACGGTTGCCGGTGCCGATCCGCCTGTCCCGCAACAGGGCCGGGCTGATCGGCGCCGGGTCAGGAGAGCTGTTCGGCGGCATCGTCGTCCGTCGTCGGCGGGGTGTCGGTGGCGTGCAGGTGGCCGACCTCCTGGGCCAGCACCATCGTGAAGGCGCCGTCGCGGTCGCGCTCCCAGGACGTCACCGAGCCGTTCGGGACCTCGGTGCTGTTGGCGACACGCAGCAGGTCGGGCTCCGGCAGCCCTTCGAGGAGGTAGCGCAGCCCGAAGACGGTCATCTCGTGCGCGGCCAGCAGAACGCGCTTTCCGGAGTGCTCCGCGCTCAGCTCGTTCAGCAGGGATCGCAGCCGCAGCACGACGTCCGCCCACGACTCCCCACCCGGCGGCCGGTAGTAGAACTTGCCCAGCCGCCGCTTGCGCCGCAGCTCGTCGGGCCACCGCTCGCGGACACCGTGCGAGGTCAGCAGGTCCAGCACGCCGAGCTCGCGGTCGCGCAGCCGTTCGTCCGGGACGATCGGGACGCCGTCGGGCGCGGCCAGGCGCGCGGTGTCCCAGGCGCGGCGGTAGGTCGAGGTGACCACGAGGTCCGGCGGGCGCTCGGCGAAGAGCTCACCCGCGGCCTTCGCCTGCTCCTCCCCCAAGTCGGTCAGCGGGACGTCGGCGTCGCGTTCGGCGACGTCGATCACGTCCGCCCCCGCCGACTCCGCCTCTTCCCGGGCCACGTTCCCCGTGCTCTGGCCGTGCCGCAGCACGGCCACCCACTTCAAGTCGACACTCACGCCCGGCTGATTACCCGCGCGGACCCGCCGACGAAACCCGGGATGGTTGGGGGCGCAAAGGACTGGCGGCTAGGGTCGTTCCATGTCGCGAAGTCTCGACGCCCACGACCGGCTGCAACAGCTGGAAACGATCCTCGGCGTGCCCGCCGAGCACCTCGGCCTGGCCGAGCTGCTGGCCGAGACCCTGCAGCGGCTGCGCGAGGTCATGGAGGTCGACACCGCTACCGTGCTGCGGTACCAGCCCAGTGGCCGTCAGCTGGTGGCCTTCGCGGCGGCGGGCATCGAAGAGGAAGTCCACCAGGGCGTGCGGGTGCCGGTCGGCAGCGGGTTCGCCGGCCGGGTGGCGCTCGAGCGCGCGCCCGTCGTCCTCGACCACGTCGACGAAACCACCGTCGTGAACTCCCTGCTCTGGGAACGGGGCCTGCACTCCATGCTCGGCGTCCCGATGGTCGCCGGGCCCGAGCTCGTCGGGGTGCTGCACGTCGGATCCGTCGCGCTCCGGCAGTTCACCGAGGCCGATGTCGGCACCATGCAGCTGCTCGCGGACCGCTTGGCCATGACCATCCAGGTCGAGGCGCTCGAGGAGAACCGCACCGCCACCATGGCGCTGCAGCGCAGCCTGCTGCCCAACAGCCTCCCCGACCTGCCCGGCCTCGCCTTCGGCGCCCGGTACGTGCCCGGCGCGGAAACCGGCCTCGGCGGCGACTGGTACGACCTGTTTTCGCTCCCCGGCGACCGCGTCGGCGTCGTGATGGGCGACGTCTCCGGCCACGGGCTCGAGGCCGCCGTGATCATGGGACGGCTGCGCAGTGCCTTGCGCGCCTACGCCCTCGACTGCGAGAGCCCCGCCGACGTCCTCGCCAAGCTCGACCGTAAAGCCAACCACTTCGAGCACGGCGCGATGGCCACCGTCGCCTACGGGATCATCGAACCGGGCCGCGAGACCATGGCGCTGTCCCTCGCCGGACACCTGCCGCCCGTGCAGGCCGAACCGGACAGCGCGGGACGGCTGCTGGACGTCCCACCGGATCCCCCGATCGGGTTGACCATCGGGCAGCCCCGGCGGCGCACGACGGTGGTCGACCTGACCCCGGCCGGTGTGCTGGCCTTCTACACCGACGGCCTGGTCGAGCGCCGGGACCGGCCGGTGGACACCGGGATGGAACAGCTGGCGCGAACCCTGCGCGCGGGCGACCCGGACCGGGTCTGCGCGCAGGTGATGGCCGCGATGATCGGCAACCGGGCGGCCCAGGACGACGTCGCCCTGCTGGCCATCCGGCGCCGGGCCGTCCCGGCCGGCTGAGCCGGCCGGGACGACGCGGTCAGGACGCGGTCAGCGCCGCCTCCCGGGTCGGGAACAGGGAAAGGCTGTCCTCGAGCCCGGTCAGCTGGATCGGGCGCAACGTCGCCCGGCCGGCCGCGACGATCCGCACCGCGGTGCCGGAACCGGCGTTGCGGTGGATGGTCAGCAACGCCGTCAGGCCGGGGGAGGCCAGGAACTCCACCCGGGTCAGGTCGACCACCAGCAGCGGCGGAGCCGAGGCCAGTGCCTCTTCCGCGGCCTGCACCAGAGCCGGCGCGGTGGTCGTGTCCACGTCGCCGGCGACCTCGACGACGACCGCCCCGTCCTGCTCCGTTCGGGCGATCCTGAATTCGCCGAATGGCACAGCGGTGGCCGAGCCCTCACTGTGGATGTGCTCCGTCATCGTGTTCTTCTCCTCGCCCTCGCAGTGCCACCGGAGTGTCCGGCGGGCACGCGTCATCACGAAGGCTGTCTGCTCAACCGGGATCAATCATGCCCGCCCCCGCCGCACGCCGCCGTCTCAGCGCTCGTTCCGCTTTGCGCACCGACCGGGAACAGGGAGGATGTCGTCATGGCCGAAACGGACGCGACCGGGAAATCCCTCGGTGACGCCGCAAGCTCAGCGGGCCGGGTGGCGCTGGAAAACCGGGACGGCACGGCCGTGCTCCGGGTCGACGGCGCGCTCGACCTCGCGCTGGCACCGAAGCTGCGGCAGCTGGCCGAGCGCGCCGCGCGCTTGGCGCCCGCGGTCCTCGTCATCGACCTGACCGGGGTCACCTTCCTCGCCTCCGCCGGCATGGCCGAGCTCGTGCGTGCGCACCGCGGGCGGACGGTGTCCGCGCCGCTGCGGGTGGTGGCCACCGGGCGGATCACCCTGCGGCCGCTGGAACTGACCCGGCTGACCGACGAGTTCGCCGTCTACCCGTCGCTGTCCGAGGCGCTGGCCACCGGATGACGGCCCCGGGGTCCGACGACCTGCTCGGCGCCGTGCGCCGGGCGTTCGTCGACGGCCGCGGAGCTCCCGTCACCACCGACGTCCGTCCCCTCGAACCCGCCGAAGCGCGCGCGGTGCTCGGCGACCACGTCGCGGCCGCCGTGACGGACCGGGCGGTCCTGGCGGGCCTGGTGCCGGGCCGGGAGATCACCGGCGCGATCGCCGTTGCCGGCACCGGGCCCGCCACTTTGGTCTATACCACTGAGGAGATCGGCGGGACACTGCCGGCCGTCGCCGGTGCCGTCGACGCCGCGACCGCCCACCTGGCGGGCACCGTGCGGCGGCTGCAGGGCGAAGCCGCCGTGCTCGACGCGCTGCACGCCACCGGCCGCGAGCTGACCGCGCAGCTCGACATCGACCGGCTCGTGCAGGACGCGACCGACGCGGCCACCCAGGCGACCGCCGCCGAGTTCGGTGCTTTCTTCTACAACCTGGTCGACGAGCTCGGCGAGTCATACACGCTGTACACGATTTCGGGGGTGCCGCGGGAGGCGTTCGCGCGGTTCCCCATGCCGCGCAACACCGAGGTGTTCGCGCCGACCTTCGACGGCGCCGGCACCGTCCGCAGCCCCGACATCACGCGGGACCCGCGGTTCGGGAAGAACGCGCCCCACCACGGGATGCCGGACGGGCACCTGCCCGTCCGCAGCTACCTGGCGGTGTCGGTGCTCAGCCCGACCACCGGAGAGGTACTGGGCGGATTCTTCTTCGGCCACCCGGAACCGGACCGGTTCACGGCGCGCCACGAGTACCTCGCCGAGGGCATCGCCGCCTATTCGGCCATCGCACTGGACAACGCCCGCCTGTACGAGCGCGAGCGCACCCTCGCCTCCGAGTTGTCGCGCAGCATGCTGCCGGTCGCGCCCCCGACCCCCGGCCTCGACGTGCTCACCCGGTACCTGCCCGCGGCGACCGGGAGCAAGGTGGGCGGCGACTGGTTCGACATCATCGCGCTTCCGTCCGGCGCGACCGCGTTCGTCATCGGCGACGTCGTCGGCCACGGCGTCACGGCCGCGACCGTGATGGGCCAGGTCCGCACCGCCGTCCGCTGCTACGCGCTGCTCGAGCTGCCGCCGTCGGAGGTGCTGCGCAACGTCTCCGCGCTGACCGGCGGGCTGTTCGGCGAAAGCTTCGTGACGTGCTTCTACGCGGTCCACTCGCCCGGTGACGGCACGCTGACCTACGCCAACGCCGGCCACCTGCCGGCGATCCTGGTCCGCCCGGGCGCCGAGCCGGCGGAAATCGGCGAGGCGCTGGCGCAGCCGCTGGGCGTCGGCTCCGACTTCCCCCAGCGCGGCACCGGGTTCCCGCCCGGTGCGGATCTGGTGCTCTACACCGACGGCTTGGTCGAAAGCCGCACGCGTGACCTCACCCTGGGTGTGGAATGGCTCCTGGCGGGCATTCCCGAGGTGCTGGCCTCGGCCGACCACGGTCCGGCGTGGGACAAGCTCGTCGACGAGCTGACCCACGGCCGGCACGACGACGACATCGCGCTGATCCACGTGCGCCACCGAGGAGAGGACGGATCATGACGGACCCCCTCTCCCCGGGCGCGCCCGGGCCCCCGGCGACGTTCCACCGGCGCATGGCCGCCGTGGCGGACCGGCTGCCGGAGCTGCGCGGAGCGCTGGCGGACTGGCTGAGCACGCTCGGCCTGAGCGAAGAACGCCAGGAGGACGTGGTCCTCGCGGGCTACGAAGCGATGGCCAACTCCGCCGAGCACGCCTACCGCGACGGCGAAGCGGGCCAGGTCGACGTCCGGGCCGAGGCGCAGAACGGGCGGCTGACGGTGACGGTCACCGACTTCGGCGCCTGGCGCGCCCCGGCCTCGACGAACGGGTTGCGGGGCCGCGGCCTGCTGCTCATCGACCACCTCGCCGACCACAGCGCGCAGGTGCACCGCGAGGACGGCACGACGGTCACGATGACCTGGCTCTCCGGCGGCGCGAGCTGAAGCCTCGAGCCGGCGCCGCGTCACCCGGTCGGGTCCGGCCCGCGTACGCGGCGGCTCCCACCCCGGGCAGGTAGGCTCGACCGGGGTTCGCGTCAACTGGAGGGTGATGAGCGTCGGCGAGGAATCCGGCCAGCGCGCCGTTTTCCCGGGAACCAGCCGGATGGCGGCCCGGATGCGGGAGTTCGGCTGGGCGTCGTCCCCGCTGGGCGAACCGTCGGGCTGGCCGGCCAGCCTGACGACGGCCGTGCGGATCTGCCTCACCTCGCGCTTCCCCATGATCGTCTGGTGGGGACCGGATCTGCGGTTCCTCTACAACGACGCCTACCTGCCGCTGCTCGGCACCAAGCACCCGGCGCTGGACAAGCCGGGCGCGCAGGTCTGGAGCGAGATCTGGCACATCATCGGCCCGATGCTCGAGAGCGTGATGACCACCGGCGAAGCGACCTGGTCGGAGGACCTGCTGCTGCCGATGAACCGGCACGGCTACTGGGAAGAGACCTACTGGACCTACTCCTACAGCCCGGTGCACGACGACGAAGGCGCTGTCCGGGCCGTGTTCACCGCGGTCAGCGACACCACCGAGCGCGTGATCGGCGAACGCCGGATGGCAACCCTGCGCGAGCTCGGCGCCCGGGCCGGCATCGCCCGCACCGCCGGTGAGGCCTGCGAGCTGGTCGCCCGCGTGCTCGATCGGGCCGGCGCCGACGTCCCCTACTACGCGATCCACGTCCGCGAAGACGACGGCGAGCTCGCCCTCGCGGCCCTCACCCCCGGCAGTGCCGGGCACGCGGACGACTGGCCGCTCCGGGAAGTGCTCTCCGACGGCGTCCCGCGCACCCTGTCCGACCTGACGACGACCTTCGGCGAGCTGCCGGCGGGCACCTGGTCCACGCCTCCCGCCGAAGCGATGGTGCTGCCCCTGCTCGGCGACCGCGCCACCGCGGCCACCGGCGTGATCGTGCTCGCGGCGAGCGCCGGGCGCGCGCTCGACGAGTCCTACCGGACGTTCCTCGGGCTGGTCGCCCAGCAGACCGCGGCGCTGGTCAACGGCGCGCTCGCCTACCAGGCCCAGCAGCAGCGCGCCGAGGAGCTGACCGCGCTGGACGCGGCGAAGACCACCTTCTTCGCCAACATCAGCCACGAGTTCCGGACCCCGCTCACCCTGATCCTGGGGCCGGTCGCCGAGCTGGGAAAGACGCTCGGCGACGCGGACGAGCGCGTCCGCGAAGAGGTCGCGGTCATCCACCGCAACGCGCTGCGGCTGGGGCGGCTGGTGAACAACCTGCTCGACTTCTCCCGGATCGAGGCGGGCCGGATGCAGGCCCGCTTCGAACCGGTGGACCTCGCCGCGTTCACCGCGGAGCTGGCGAGCCTGTTCCGCGCCGCCGTCGAGCGGGCCGGGCTGCGGTTCGAGGTCGACTGCCCGCCGCTGGCCGCACCGGTGCACGTCGACCGCGCGATGTGGGAGAAGGTCGTCCTCAACCTGCTGTCCAACGCGGTCAAGTACACCTTCGACGGCGAGATCCGGGTGCGCACCGCCCTGGACGGCGAGGACGCCGTGGTCACCGTGTCCGACACCGGGATCGGGATCGAAGCGGCCGAGCTGCCCAGGCTGTTCGAGCGGTTCCACCGGATCCCGTCGGTGCGGGCGCGCTCGAACGAGGGCAGCGGGATCGGCCTGGCGCTGGTGCGGGAGCTCGTCGGCATGCACGGCGGCGTCGTCGCCGCAGAGAGCACGCCCGGCGCCGGCACGACGTTCCGGATCCGGCTGCCGCTGGGCACCGGGCACCTGCCGGCCGAACACCTCGTCCCGGAGGCATCGGCGGACGGCGTCGCCGCGGACACCGCCGAGCCGTACGTGCAGGAAGCCCTGCGCTGGCTGCCGGACGGCGAACCCGCGCCCGGTGCCGCCTCCACCCCGGTCACCGGCGCTCGCGTGCTGGTCGCCGACGACAACGCCGACATGCGTGGCTACCTCGCCCGGCTGCTGCGCGAGGACTACGCGGTGACCGCGGTGCGTGACGGCGTCGAGGCGCTCGCCGCCGCGTCCGGCGAGCCGCCCGACCTGATCATCAGCGACGTGATGATGCCGCGCCTCGACGGCCTGGGCCTGCTCGCCGAATTGCGGCGCGAACCGCGCACCGCCGCCGTGCCCGTGCTGCTGCTGTCCGCCCGCGCCGGGCAGGAGGCCGCCGTCGACGGGCTGGCCGCCGGGGCCGACGACTACCTCGTGAAGCCGTTCTCCGCGCAGGAACTGCTCGCCCGCGTCCGCACGACCATCCGGCTGGCGCGGGTGCGGACGCAGCACTCCCGGTGGCGCGCGGCGATGATCGACTCCTTGCAGGAGGGCTTCTTCGTCTGTGACACCGACGGGCGGATCGTCGAGATGAACGCCGCGTGCACCGAGCTGCTCGGCTTCGGGCCCGACGGTTTGCCCTACGCGCAGCCGTTCCCCTGGTCGCCGGGGCCCGACGACGATCCGATCGCCTTCCGGCAGGTCGCCGACGCGCTGCGCCGGTCGCGGACCGAGCCGTCCGGCAGCTTCGTGCTGCCGCTGCGGCATCGGGACGGCCACCGGGTGTGGGCCGCGATCGCGTACAACGAACTGCACGACGACGAGGGCCGCCGCCGGCTCGTCGGCACGATCCGCGACGTCACCGCGGAGCGCTACGCGGTGCAGCGGGAAAACGCGCTCGCCGCGATCAACCAGCGGCTCGCCGGGGTCAGCGGGGTGCCGGACGTGCTCCGCACCGCGCTGGACCTGCTGCGCGAGCTGTGGCAGGCCGAGCGCGTGCTCGCGGTGACCTGGCCGCGCGACGGCGAGCCGGAGCTCACGTCCACCGGCCCCGGCGACCGGCGGTGGACGGACCTCGCCGCGCCGCTGCGCGAGACGCTCGACCGGATCCGCTCGCTCCCGGCGTTGCACGCGACGCCGGCGGAGGGCGGGGCCGGCACGACGCTGGACCACCCCGGCGGCCGGCTGACGCTCTGGGTGGAGCCGGACCCGCGCCGTCCGCTCGGCACCGAGGACCGGACCCTGCTGGCGCTGCTGGCCGGGACGCTCGCGCACGCCCTGCGCCGCGCCCACCGCGACGACCGGCAGCGCGAGGTCGCCATCGCGCTGCAGCGCTCGATCCTCGGCCCGGCCCTGCTGCCCGACGGTTTCGCGGTGCGCTACGAACCGGCGAACCCGCCCCTGGAGGTGGGCGGCGACTGGTACGACGTCGTCCCCTTGGCCGGCGACCGGATCGGCATCGTCGTCGGCGACTGCGTCGGCCGCGGGCTCACCGCGGCCGCGGTGATGGGCCAGCTGCGCAGCGCCTGCCGCGCGCTGCTGCTGGAGGCCAACGGCCCGGCGCACACCCTGACCACGCTCGACCGCTTCGCCGACCGGCTGCCGGGTGCGTTGTGCACCACCGTCTTCTGCGGCGTCCTCGACCCCGCGACCGGGACGCTCACCTACAGCAGCGCCGGGCACCCGCCGGCCACGCTGGTGCACAGCGACGGCTCGGCGGAGTTCCTCGACGCGGGCGGCAGCGTGCCCCTCGCGGTCCGCATCCCCGCCACGCGCCCGGAGGCCACGGCGGTCGTCCCGATCGGATCACTGCTGATGCTCTACACCGACGGCCTCGTCGAGCGCCGCCGCGAGTCGCTGGACGACGGCATCGACCGGGCCACCTCGGCCGCCCACGACGCGTGGGACGCCGACCTCGCCGACCTGGCGACCACGCTGATGGGCCGGCTCCGGCCGGCCGACGGGTACGAGGACGACGTCGCGCTGCTGCTCTACCGCCGGTCGGTGCCGCCGCTGGAGCTGGACTTCCCGGCGCACCCGGACAGCCTCGCCTCGACGCGCCGCTGGCTGCGCGCGTGGCTGGGCACCGCCTCGCTCGGGGACGACCTCGCGCAGGACGTGCTCGTCGCCGCGGGCGAGGCCTGCGCGAACGCCGTCGAGCACGCCTACCCCGAGGACGCCGGGGCCGCACACCTTTCGGCTCACTTCGCCGGTTCGCGCCTGGTCATCACGGTGACCGACCGGGGCCGGTGGAAGCAGCCACCCTCGGACAACCACGTGCTGCGTGGCCGCGGGACGCCGATGATGGAGGCGCTGGCCGACGCGGTCACGCTCCGGCACGACGCGGAGGGCACCACCGTCACCCTGGAATGGAGAATCGGTTCTTGACGACGGCACTCACGCTGATCACCTCCACCGGCGACGACGGAGACCGGATCCTGACCGTCTCCGGTGAGATCGACATGAGCAACGCGACCGACCTCGGCGTGGCCCTGGACCGCGAGCGGGCGGCCGGCACCGCCCTGACGGTCGACCTGACCGGCGTGACCTACGTCGACAGCGCGGGACTCGCGGTCCTGTTCGACCGGGCCGCTTCCGGCGACCTGCGCCTGACCGCGCCCCGCCTGCTCGACCGCGTCCTGCGCGTCTCCGGCTTGGCCGAAGTCGCGAAAGTGCTGATCCGCTGAGGGGTTGGGCGCCCCGCCACCGGGTAAGCGGCCTCCAGCGACGGTCGCCGGGTGGGTTGTGCTGCCGGCTGTCGCCAGGTGACCCCGGCGTCCAACCCACGACGTTCAGCAGCGAGCGACGAGCCGGGGCCACCGCACCTCCCTGGCGCACCGGCGGGGCGCGGGCCGCGGGTATGGTCGCCCACGAGCCGGGACGGAGGTGACCGCAGTGACGGGTGAGCCGATCCCGCCCGAGCACCTCGACGAGCTGACCGCGGCGCTGGCGGACCTCACGGGTGCCCTGGAGACCGAACCCTCCGAGCAGGAGATCCTCGAGGCCGTCTGCGCCGACGCCGTCCGGGCCGTGCCCGGGGCCGACCTGGCCAGCATCACCGCGATCCGCGACGGCGAACCGGAAACCGCCGCCTCGACCGACGACCGCGCCGTCGAGATCGACCGCGTCCAGTACGCGGCCGGCGAAGGCCCGTGCCTGCGCGCGGCCGAGACCGGCGAGATCGTCCGGCTGCCGCTCGCCACGGCCGGCGCGCAGTGGCCCGAGTTCACCAAGCACGCCCTGAGCCTCGGCGTCGGCAGCTACCTCGCCGCGCCGCTGCGCGTCGACGGCAGCCTCGGCGGCGCGCTCAACCTCTTCGGCTACGGCGACCACGGCTTCGCCGAGACCGACTCCCGGCTGCTGGCGCTGTACACCACGATCGTCTCGTTCGGGCTGCGCACCACGCGCCGCTACCGCCGGGCCCGGCAGCGCGCCACCGAGCTCGAGACGGCGATGAGCTCGCGGGCGGTGATCGAGCAGGCCAAGGGCATACTCATCGCCGTGCACGGGATCACCGCCGACGAGGCCATGAAACGGCTGATCGCGGAGTCGCAGCACAGCAACGTGAAGCTCCGCGACGTGGCCATCCGGTTCGTCGAAAGCCTGTCGGCCGGCTGACGCTCAGGCGGTGCGGCGGGCCGGGAACGGCCAGGTCAGCGTGATCACCGTGCCGTCGTCGGTCGAGCGGAGGTCCAGACCGTCGACCAGCGCCTGGATCAGGCGCAGGCCGCGGCCGCCGTCGGATCGCTCCGCGAGCGTGGCCCAGCGTCCCTGGTCGGCGACGGTGACGATCAGCACGTCCTCGTCGATCCGCGCCCGGATGTCGATCAGCCCGGGCCGGCCGCGGTAGGCGTGGTCCAGGACGTTCGCCATCGCTTCCCAGCAGGCCAGGACGACGTCGTCGGCCTGCCGGCCGACCTCGTCACCGGCGCGTCTGCGCAGCCACGACACGAGGTGCCGCCGCAGGCTCGGCAGCGTCCGTGGCGAAATCGTGCCGCGGTACCGCCAGCCGTCCGTTCCGTGCTCTTCCACGTTCACCTCCCCGGGGGACTGTGGGTTTGCTACCCACCGGTTCGCGTTCTCAATCACGGGTAACGGCTTTCCCTGCTGCGTTCGGCTCTGGTGCACCGCGGGCCGGCGTGATCGGATGTGCGGATGACTCGGTCGACGTCGTCCGTGGTGCTGTGCGCGGTGCTGGCCGCCGCCCTCCTCCCGGCACCCGCAGCCGCCGCTGCCCCGGCTCCGGGCCCCGGCGCCCTCTCGCACTTCGGCCTGGCCCGCAAGGACTGCCTGGGCACCGCGCGGAACACGACCAGCAAGGCGTGGTTCACGGTCGCGGGCGGCGTGCTGTCCGACGTCTACGCACCGGTGATCGACAACACGAACGTCGAGACGCTGCAGTTCGCCGTCACCGACGGCCGCACGTTCACCGACCTGCAGGCGCGGGACATGACCTACACGGTCCGCACCAGCGCGGGCGGGATGGCCTGCGAGGTGACGTCGACCCCTCGCAGCGGCAAGTACCGGCTGGTCACCGACTACCTGACCGACCCGGCCCGGACCGGCGTGCTCATCCGGACGCGCCTGGAACCACTGCGGGGATCCGGGAACGACCTCCAGGTCTACGTGCGGTTCGACGCGAGCGTCAACGGCAACGGCGGTGGTGGCCCGGCGAACGGCGGCGGGGACACCGCGACCGTCGACGCGGCGACGAGCGCGCTGGTCAGCGCCGACCCGAACACGGTGTCGAGCGCACCGGCCCGCGACTACGGCACCCCGCTGGCCGCCGCGCTGCGCGCCGACCGCCGGTTCCTCAGCACTTCCAGCGGGTTCGCCGGCACCGACGGCGACGGGCTGGCCCAGCTCGACCGCGACCACCGGCTGACCGACCGGACGCCGTCGGCGGTGAACGGCAACGTCGTGCAGACCGCGCAGCTGGACCTGCGGCCGCACCGGCCGGCCGTGCTGGCGCTGGGTTTCGGTGCGGACGCGCGCGCGGCGGTCCAGACCGCCGGGGCGAGCCTGCGGACGCCGTTCGACCAGAGCTACCGGGACTACGCGCGCGGCTGGCGCGACTACGACAACGGGCTGATCCCGTTGCGGGGCAAGGAGTCGGACGCTTACTACCAGTCGGCCAACGTCCTGAAGGCCAGTGAGGACAAGACGTTTCCCGGCGCGGTGGTCGCGTCGCTCGGTAGCCCGTGGGGGCAGGCGGTCTCCGCGGGCGACGCGCCCGGCGGCAAGCCGGTCTACTTCGGGTCCTACCGCGAGATCTTCGCCCGCGACCTCTACGAAAGCTTCTCGGGCCTGCTCGCCGCCGGTGACCGCGAAACGGCCCGGGCGAGCGTCCGGTGGTTGTTCGGCCGGCAACAGCAACCCGACGGCCGGTTCCCGCGCAACTCCATGCTGAACGGCAAGAAAGCGCCCGACTCCGGCGGTGACCAGCTCGACGAGAGCGCGTACCCGATCCTGATGGCGTTGCAGGCCGGGCTCGACCGGGACCGCACCCTCTACACCGACCACATCCGCGCGGCCGCGGACTTCGTCGTCGCGCACGGCCCGGCGTTCGGCTCCGAGCGCTGGGAAGAGCAGGGCGGCTACTCCCCCTCGACGATCGCCGCGGAGATCGCCGGGCTCGTCGCCGCCGGCGTGATCGCCGACCGCAACGGCGACCCGGCGCGCGCCCGCGTCTACCGGGCGACCGCCGACCACTTCCAGCGCGGCATCAAGGGCTGGACGGTCACCTCCACCGGACCGTACGGCGGCCGGTACTTCCTGCGCCTGACCAAGAACGGCGATCCGAACTCGGAGTGGATCTACAACCTCGGCAACGGCTCGGTCGACGCCTACCAGCGCGCCGTCGTCGACGCCGGGTTCCTGGAGCTGACGCGCCTCGGCGTGCTGCCGGCGAACGACCCGGACGTCACCGCGTCGCTCGGCGTCGTCGACCGCGTGCTCAAGCGGGACACTCCGACGGGCCCGGGCTGGTACCGCTACGGGACTTCCACGCCGGGCAGCGAGGACGGCTACGGCGACTGCTACGAACCGGACCCGACGAACTGCGCGCCGACCGGGGCGCCGTGGCCGGGACCGAACACCGGGTCCGGACACCTCTGGCCGGTGCTCGCCGGCGAACGCGGCGAGCAGGCGATCCAGACCGGCGACCGGGCCGGGGCGGCCGCGCTGCTGCGCGCCATGCGGGCCCAGACCGGCGGCACCGGGCTGATTCCCGAGCAGGCGTGGGAAAACCCGGCGGTGCCGGCCTCGCCGTACGGCTCGGACCCGCGCACGGCGTCGATCGGCTTCGCCCCCGGGCAGCCCGCCGGTTCGGTCGCGCCGCTGAGCTGGGCGCAGTCGCAGTCGGTGCGCCTCGCGCGGGCCCTGGCCGACGGCCGGCTGCCCGAGCAACCCGCCGACGTCCGCGCCCGCTACGTCACGCACGCCCCACCCGCGGCGCTCGCGGTCACTCTCGACGTCCCGGCGTCGGTGTCGACCGCGACCGCGGCGGTCACCGGCACCGCGCCCGCCGGCAGCCGGGTCGACCTCGCCGTGTCCGCCACCGACGCCGGGACGACTTCCGTGCTGTCGACCCGGGCTTCGGCGGCGGGGACGTTCAGCGCGACGGTGCCGACGCCGCTGGGCGCGAACGTCGTCACCGCGACCGCCACTTCCGGCACCGGGACCGGCTACGCGCAGAAGACGATCAGCTCGGACTTCGTCACCGGCACGGTCCTGCTCGACGCGGCCGACCCGGACGGCGACGACAACGGGCCGGGCACGTTCACCTACCCGACGGCGGGCGACTTCCACGCGGGCGCGTTCGACCTGCAGCGGTTCCAGGTCATCGACTCGGGCACGAACCTCGTCTTCCGCGCGCAGATCCGTGACCTGTCCCCGACGTTCGGCTCGCCGCTGGGCGCGCAGCTGCTGACGATCTACGCGCACGACCCGGCCGCGACGACGACGTCGACCGCGGCGCCGTTCCCGAGCCGGGCGTACTCGATCGCCGCGCAGGACGCGTGGAGCCGGCGCATCGAGGTCCAGGGCTTCGCCGACCCGGCACTCGTCGACGCTTCGGGTGCTTCGCTGGCGACGCCGTCTGTGCAGGCTTCGCAGGCGACGCGGTACATCACGGTGAGCGTGGCGAAGTCGGCGTTCGGGACGCCGGGCGCGGGCTGGACGTTCGCGGTCGTGCTGACCGGGCAGGACGGCAACTCCTCCGACCAGGCGCGGCCGTTCACGCCGACGGCGGGGCAGTACACGTTCGGCCTGTGCGCGGCGGCCGGCACGGCGCCGATCTGCGCGGCGGACCCGGCGACGGCCCCGAAGGCGCTCGACGTGCTGACGCCGTCCGGAGTGGACCAGGCGGCCGAGCTGGATCCGACCCGCGGGCCGGTCGCGGTGCGTGGCGTGCCCGTGGGGTGATCTGACAGGCTCGAAACCGTGATCGACGACTTCGCGAAGCGGTACCTGCACGACGACCTGCGGGAAATCCGCGAGGTGCTGGTCGGCAAGCTCGACCGGCTCAGGGAATACGACGTCCGCCGTCCCTTGACCGCGACGGGTACCAACCTGCTCGGCCTGGTCAAGCACCTGACGCTGACCGAAGCGCGGTACTTCGGCGAGGTGTTCGCCCGGCCGTTCCCCGAGCCGATACCGCGGTGGGACGACGCGGGCGCGCGCGGCACCGACATGTGGGCGACCGAGCACGAGACGCGCGAGGAGATCGTGGACCGCTACCGCCGCGCCGGGGAGCACTCCGACGCGACGATCGACGCTCTCCCCGTCGACGCGCCCGGCCACGTGCCGTGGTGGCCGCGGCCGGATGTCCTGCTGTTCAACGTCATGGTGCACGTGCTCACCGAGACCACCAGGCACGCCGGGCACGCCGACATCCTGCGGGAACAGCTGGACGGGGTGACCAGCGCGCCGAGCCGTGACGCGGATTTCTGGACGGCCAGGCACGCCGAGATCGAGTGGGCCGCCGCGGCCGCGGCCCAGCCGTAACACGCACGCGGGCGGACGACACGACGGCTGGCGCCGTGTCGTCCGCCCAATCACGCGTGTCGACCCTCCAATCACGCGTGTTGTCCACTGTGGACCGGTCAGCGACGGCCGCCGTGGTCGTCGCCGGCTTCGTGGTGCCGGCCGTGGTCGTCGCCCGGCTCGGCACCGTGGCCGCCGTGGTCGTCGCCGAGGTCGTGGGTGCGCGCCGGGTACGTGCTCGGCGCGGACCGGGTCGGGTGCGTGCTCGGGGCCGGGTAGCTCGCGCTCGGCGACTCCCTGACTTCGCTGCTACGCGTGGTCTCCGTGCCGGCCGAGGTGGTGGCCGAGGTGCCGGCCGAGGGCTCGCTCACCGCGGTGGCCGGCACCTGCGTGCCGTCGTCGGCGCCGGACTGCGCCAGGGCCGCCGTCGTCCCGCCCACCGCGAGCACCGCGCCGGCCGCCGCGATCACCAGAATCTTGCGCATGTCTGCTCCTTCTCGTTCTCCGACAACGAAAGAAGCATCACGCGCCGGGCGATAGCGGCGCGCTGCGCGGGGATTAAGGCATCCCTAAAGCCTTCCCGAGGTCCAGCACGATCCGGGCACCCGTCCCACGCGTGACGGCGAACTCCCCGCCGGACGCGCGCGCCGTCTGACGGGCGATGTCCAGCCCGAGCCCCGTCGACCCGGCACCACTCGCGCCTCGCGAAACCTCGTCGAAGCCCGGGCCCTCGTCCGACACCTCCAGCCGGGCGCCGTCCGGCGTCGCCGTGAGCCGGATCGCGTAAGCGGTGCCCTCCGGCGTGTGCGCGAAGACGTTGCCCAGCAACGCGTCCAGGCACGCGGCCAGCTCCGGCTCGCCGACCGCGACCGGCAGCGGGCCGTCGTCGAGCGAGACCGTCACCGCGCGGTCCTGGTCCTGCGCGAGCACCGACCAGAACCCGGCCCGCTCACCGACGACCACCGCCGCGTCGCACGAACCGGGCGCCGAGTCCCGGGCGCGCGCCTGGTCGATCAACGCGGTGACTTGCCGCTCCAGGCTCTCGGCGTGGCCGGTGATCCGCTCCGCCTCGGCCGGATCCCGCAACGACTCGGCGTCCAGCCGCAGCACGGTCAACGGCGTCCGCAGGCGGTGCGAGATGTCGGCCACGGCCTCGCGTTCCTGCCGCACGAGGTCCCGGATCCGCGCGGCCAGGAGGTTGAGCGCGGCGGCGACCGACCGCACCTCCCCCGGCCCGCCCGGGCGCGCCCGCGCGTCGAGGTCCCCTTCGGCGAGCCGGCGCGACACCGCGGCGAGCTCGTGGACCGGCCGCACGATCGACCGCGCCAGCCGGTCGGCGACGAACACCCCGAGCGCCAGCAGCACCACGCCCAGCCCGGCCAGCACGAGCCAGGCCGCGCCCAGCCCACGGGTCAGCTCGGCGCGGTCGACGAAGGCCCGCACCACGGCGGTCCCGCGCGGCAAACCTTGGACCGCGACGAGGATCTCGCGACCATCGGCGTCCTCGACGGTCAGGCTGCTGCCCTGCGCGGCGGCCAGCGTGACCCCCGGCGTGCGCGGGGTGGGCGCGCCGAGCACGGTGCCGTCCGGCAGGAACACCGTCACCGGGTGGCCCCCGCATTCTTTCGGGGGTTCCGGGTGGCGGAGCTCCCGGCCCGGGGTGGCGCCCTGGTTGGTGCAGGTCGTGTTGAGCTGGTCGACGGCCGGCCGCAGCGCCGCCGCGTCGGACGTCGCCACCAGGGACGTCAGCGACTGCGCCTTCGCCGTCGCGGCGGTGACCGCGCGGTCCGCGGTGACCGACCGCAGCAGGATCGCCAGCGGCACCAGGAACGCGACGAGCACCAGGCTCATCGCCGCCGCGACCAGCACCGCGAGCCGCTTCCTCACGCTTCGCCCCCGGGCGCGGCCAGCCGGACGCCGACGCGCCGGACGGTGTGCAGGTACCGCGGCTCCTGCGCGGTCTCGCCGAGCTTGCGCCGCAGCCACGACAGGTGCACGTCCACGGTCTTGTCCGCGCCGGCGTACGGCAGCTTCCAGACGTCGGCGAGCAGCTCGCGCTTGCTGACCACGGTCCCGGCCCGGCTCGCGAGGTAGTGCAGCAGGTCGAACTCGCGCGGCGTGAGGTCCAGCGGCGCACCGTCGAGGGACGCCTGCCGCGTCCGCGCGTCGACCGACAGGCCGCCGACGACGACCGGGGCCGTCGTCTCTTCCGGCTCGGCCCGCCGCAGCACCGCGCGGATCCGCGCGTCGAGCTGGGCGCCGCCGAACGGCTTGACCACGTAGTCGTCGGCGCCGGCGTCGAGCAGCCGGACGATCTCCTCCTCCGCGCCGCGGGCGGTGACCACGATGATCGGCACCGCGCTGACCGCCCGCACCATCCGCAGGACCTCGCGGCCGTCGAGGTCCGGCAGGCCCAGGTCGAGCAGGACGACGTCGGGCCGGTCGGTGACGGCCACCTGCAGCCCGGCCATCGCGGTCGGCGCGGACGTCACCGTGTGCCCGCGCTCGCCCAGCGCGCGCAGCACGGCCGTGCGGATGGTCGGGTCGTCCTCGACGAGCAGCACGGTCGCCATTCCGGGGAGGCTACACACGCGAAGCCGCTTCGCCGGGCGCCTGGCGAACGCTAAGGACGCCTTAGCCGCGCTTTAACCCGCCCGGATGGCACAGTGGACGGGTGACCAGGCGTGGACTGTTGATGACGGCGGGCTGGCTGCTGGCCGCCGTCATCACCGCGGGCGCCGGCACCGTGGCCCTCGACGTCGTCGGCGCCGGCATCCTCGGCCCGCAGAACCAGCCGCTGTCCCAAGACGATGTCGCCCGCGCGCTGGAAACCGTGCCGACGACCACGACCCCGGTGGCTCCGACCCCGACGTCGTCGAGCGCCCCGGCGCCGCGCGGCCTGACCGTCCCCGGCGGCAGCGTCGTCGCGAAGTGCACCGGCGACCAGGTCGAGCTGATGTCGTGGAGCCCGGCCCCGGGGTACCGCACCGACGACGTCTCGCGCGGCCCGGCCGCCACGGCGTCGGTGAAGTTCAAGGACGGCGGGACCGAGAACCTGACCGTCGTGACGTGCCGCGACGGTGAACCGCACGCCGAAACGGTCGCCGACGAGGGCCACCACGGACGCGGCTAGCGCGGCAGCCCGGCGTTGAGCCGCGCCAGGATGCCGTAGGGGAACGGCAGTTCCGGCGCGCTGACGGCGGTCAGCCGGTCGAGCTGGGCGGCGGTGAGGTCGAGTTCGAGCGCGCCGAGGGTTTCGGCGAGCTGCGCCGGTGACCGGGCGCCGATCAGCGGCGCGGGCATCGCCGGCCGGCGCGTCACCCAGTGCAGCGCCACCTGGGCCGGGGTCGCGCCCGCCTCGGCCGCGACCTCGCGGACGACGTCCAGCACCGCCCAGCGGGTCTCCGGCAGGGACCGGTAGGGCGCGCCCTCGGCGAGCCGTCCCTCCCCGGCGCCGTCGCGGGTGTACTTGCCGGACAGGAACCCGCCGCCGATCGCGCCCCACGGCTGGACCGCGATGCCGAACTCCCCCGCCAGGGGCACGTACTCGGGCTCGATCGCCCGCTCGACCAGGGAGTACTCCAGCTGCAGCGCCGTCACCGGCGGGCCGCCGAGCATGGCGGCCTTCGTCGCGTACCAGGCCGGGACGTCGCTGAGCCCGACGGCACGGATCTTCCCGGCGCGCACGAGGTCGCCGAACGCCGCCATCACCTCCTCCGCCGGGGTGAAGCCGTCCCAGACGTGCAGCCAGTACAGGTCGACGTGGTCGACGCGCAGCCGTCGCAGCGACGCCTCCAGCGAGGCGACCATGTTCTTGCGGCCGTTGCTGCGCCGGCGGGGGTCCGACCGCGGTTCACCGCCACTGAAATCGGGCCCGGAGTACTTGGTGGCGAGGACGACGTCGCCGCGGCCGACGTCGCGCAGGAACTCGCCGACCAGTTCCTCGCTGCGGCCGGCGCTGTAGTTGTCCGCGGTGTCGACGAAGTTGCCGCCGCTCTCGACGTAGGCGCGGAAGATCTCGCGGGAGGTGTCGTCGTCGGCGCAGAAGGAGCCGGTGCCGAAGGTCATTGCGCCCAGCGCCAGCGGCGAGACCCGCAGCCCGGAACGGCCAGCGGCCGGTAGTCGTCCAATCGTGTCATGTCCCCGAGCGTGCAACCCGGAGCGCGGTCCGGGTCAAACCCGATCGAGGGCATTCGGGCAACTTCGGGGAGAAAACGAGCCATCCTCCCGGTGAGCCCGGAATGAACTCCAGGGGTGCGCTAGCCTGGCCCGATCATGGGGCCCGGGGCCCCGCACCCCCGGCGTGGCGAGGAGTCGAATTCGTGCAACCGAACCTGGGGCCAGGTGAAGACTTCGAGCTCCTGCTCGAACGGCAGGTCCGGGACATGCAGTCGAAGGCGGCGGCGCTGAACGAAGCGCTTACCGCCGCCGGCGCCACGGTCCGCTCCCGCGACGGGGCCGTCACCGTGACGCTCGCGCCGAACGGCGCGCTCACGAACCTCGAGCTCGGACTCCGGGCGTGCGAGCTCGGGCCCGCGCGGTTGACCGCGGCGATCATGGGCACGGTGCGCGAAGCCCAGCGCCAGACCGCCCGGACCGTCGCGGACTCCTTCGCCACCATCAACGGCGACAGCGAGTCGACCGACATGGTCCGGTCGTTCCTGCCGCCGGACCCGCCGCCCGACGGCGACTTCGCGGCGCCGGAGAGCGCCGAGCCCGAGCGGACCCCGCCGCCGGCCGCTCCCCCGGCGCGTCCGCCCGCGCGGCCGGCCGCCGGGCCAGCCCCGCGTCGCCGTCCCCCGGCTGAGGACCACCCCGACGACGAATCGAACCCCTGGTGAGCGGCAGCGGCTTCAGGGTCGATTCGGAGCCCCTGGCCGACTTCGGCAAGCACCTCGACGAGCTGCAGAGCAATCTGCAGGGCACGGCCGACCTGGTCGGTGGCATGACCTGCGACCCCGGCATGTTCGGCATCAACCCGGCGTGCCAGCTGATGGCAGCGGGCGCGAGCACGTGGACCGACAAGGCGCACCACCAGTTCGGCGACTACGCCAAGACCATCGGCGAGTTCTCCGACAAGGTCGCCGAAGCCGCGAAGCGTTACCAGTCGGGCGAAGAAGACGCCGTCGACTCGATCGTGAGGTTCGAATAGTGGGCGACGACTACAAGAGCAAGGACGTCGGCCTCCACGGCTCCGAACTCTTCAACAGCGACAACGCCTCGGCCGGCGCCGGGTTCTTCGAGGCCGCGATCGGCCTGGACAAGGCCGTCAAGGAAAACGACCAGGTCGCGATCGGCATCGGCTCGGCGGGGTTGGCGCTGGAGACCATCGGTCTCGTGCTGGACCCGATCGGCAGCCTCCTCACCGCCGGGATCGGCTGGCTCATCGAGCACATCACGATCCTGCGGTGGCCGCTGGACATCCTGATGGGCGACCCCATCGGCATCAGCGCGGCCGCCGAAGCGCTCTCGGCCGAGAAGAAGAAGCTGGAGCAGTGGTCGACGGACCACCAGTCGGCGATCGAAAAGCTCATGAAGGATTGGTCCGGCAACGCCGCGGACCAGTTCAAGAAGGACATGGACGCGGTCACCGAGCAGCTGAACTCCCTCGGCGGCTACCTCGACCAGGCCGGCAAGAACATGAAGATCGCCGGCGGCATCGTCGGCGCCTTCCGCGGCATCTTCCGCGACCTGATCGCGATGCTCCTGGCGACGATCATCAAGGGTGCCCTGATCGCGGCGGCGCTGGCCCCGGTGACGTTCGGCGCGTCGATCGCGATCTTCGTCGGCACGACGATCGGCACGGTGGCCACGGCGCTGGGCAAGATCGGCGCGAAGCTCGTCCAGCTGGGCCGGAAGCTGGGCGACCTGGTGAAGGCGCTGGCGAAGATGGGCAAGGCGGGCGACGAAATCGCGGGGGCGAAGCCGCCGACGAGCAGCCTGACGCCGACCCCGACCCCCAAGCCGGACGCGACCCCGCTGCCGAAGCCGGACGCGACACCCGAGCCGAAGCCCGACACGACACCGTCGTCGGCCACGCCGGATCCCAAGCCCGAGCCCAAGCCGGACCCCAAACCGGAGCCGAAGCCGGACACCACCCCGTCCTCGGCCACACCGGAACCCAAGCCCGAGCCCAAGCCGGACACCACCCCCGAGCCGAAGCCCGAGCCCAAGCCGGACACCACCCCCGAGCCGAAGCCCGAACCCAAGCCGGACACCACCCCGTCCTCGGCCACCCCGGAACCCAAGCCCGAACCCAAGCCCGACACCACCCCCGAGCCCAAACCGGACACGACGCCCAAGCCGGAACCCGCGCCGTCCTCGTCCTCGGCCACCCCGGAACCGAAGCCCGAACCGAAGCCGGACGCCACCCCGGACCCCAAGCCGTCGTCGGCCACTCCGAATCCCAAGCCGCCCAAGACGTTCACCGACAAGATGACCGCGGTCATCAAGGACAAGCTGTCCAAAGTGGACGGTGTCACACCCGAGATCATGCAGAAGTTCGACAAGATCAACAACTTCTCGGTCGAGCAGCTCGGCAAGCTCTTCGGCAAGAAAGGCGCCGAGAAGTTCGAGTCGGCCATCAAGATGATGACCGACCCGTGGTTCGGGAAGTCGGGCCTGGCCGGCAAGACCGTCGTCGACATGATCAAGGGCGTGCCCGCCAGCATCAAACCGGACACCGGCGGGGACGACGACTAGTCACGGGTCCGAAAGGATCACCGCCCGGGACGCGAGGTGCAGCGCCAGCCTCTCGTCCGGGCGGGACAGGTCCACCCCCAGCAGCTGCTCGATCCGCGTGATCCGGGCCGCCACGGTGTTGCGGTGCACGCCCAGCACCGTGGCGGTCTCGGCGAGCGATGATTCCGCGTCGAGGTAGGCCGCGAGGGTCCGGACCAGGTCGCCCGGCGCCGAACGCAGCGGCGCGACCAGCGCCCGCGCCGCCGGCTCGAACGTGTCCGTGCGGGTCCACTCCAGCAGCAGCTGGGCCATGCCGAGCTGGTCGACGTGCAGGAAGTGGCCCGTCTCGGGCCGGGTCGCGGCGAGGCGGGCGGCGTCGAGGGCTTCCGCGACGGTCGCCGCGAGCCCTTCCGGCCGCGGGTGCGGCCGCCCCACCCCCATGTGCGCGCCCAGGCGCAGCGCCCGGTGCGCCGTCTGGAGCCGGGTCGCCAGGGAGTGCACCCGTTCCGCCGTGGGTTCGTGGTCGAAGGTGACCCAGCCGGTCCAGCCGTCGCCGTGCTCGACGACGACCGCCTCGACGTCCAGCGCCCGCATGACCTCCTGCGTGCGCGCCACGGTGTCGACCGTCGCGGGGACGCCGATGTGCAGCCCGACGTGCCAGCCGCCGAGCCGCCAGCCGGCGTCGGCGACGCGGCGGCGCAGGTCCGCGCCCGGCTCGGTGTCCAGGCGCAGCAGGTCACCGAGCAACGCCGTGCGCGAGCGCGCGTCCCGTTCCAGCTCGAGCCGGTTGGCGAGCAGCCAGCGCTGCAGCGCCCCGGCGGCCACGGCGAGCGCCGGCGGGACGACGTCGGCCCGCGCGGCCTCGGTCCCCCGCAGCTCGGCTGCCAGCCACATCGCCGGGCGCTGCAGCAGCACCGGGTGGGCCAGGAAGACGCTGCCGTCCGCGTCGGTCCGCTGCGGCACGGCCTCGTCCAGCCGGACGCGCCCGGTCACTTCGCCGGCCAGCGGCGCACCGCGGTCGTCGAGCACCGCGACGGGCGACCGCAGCAGCCGCCGCAGCAGCGCGA
Organism: Amycolatopsis sp. NPDC051061; assembly: GCF_040682935.1. Lineage (NCBI taxonomy): Bacteria > Bacillati > Actinomycetota > Actinomycetes > Pseudonocardiales > Pseudonocardiaceae > Amycolatopsis > Amycolatopsis sp. NPDC051061. Next base: position 14,542 of record NZ_JBFBBZ010000005.1, on the reverse strand, counting down.
CGACCTCCTCGGGCGGCCGCGGCCGGTCACCGAGGGCGCGGTGGGTGGCCAGCAGCAGGTCCGCCCGGTCGAGCTCGGGCGCGGCGAGCAGCAGCCGCGCCTCCACGAGCAGGTCGAGCGGCGGCCCGGCGGCGCTCAGCAGCGGCACGGCCAGGCGGTCGGCGAGCAGGCGTGACGCGCTGAGCGGCTCGATGCCCGGCAGCAGCACCCCGGTCGCCCCGGCGTCGGCACACCGCCGGAGCAGCGCGTCGATCTGCCAATCCGTCGCGGCCACCGGCCACACGACGACGACCAGCTCTCCGGCCGCCGGCGTGCGGGAGGCGTCCGAAGTGGCCTGAACCGTCGCGAGTGGACGATCGAGCCCGGCCGCGCCGGCCAGCAGCCGGACGTGCTCCGCCCATCCGGGAAGGGCGAGCACCCGCCGCAAGGTCACGGCCACCCCACCGGATCGCAGTCGATGCCGTACGCGCGCGGCCGCAGCACCGGGAGCCGCCGCGGGTCGGTCCAGAACGGGGCCGAGGCCAGCCGGACCACGTCGACCTCCAGGCCCGTGCGGATCGCGTCGCACGGCACCGGCACGCCCGTGCGGTGGTCCAGCACCGACAGGATGTCCGGGGTGGACGCCACCGGCGTGCCGTCGCGCAGCGCCAGCAGGTACTCGTTCTCCATCTCCAGGCGCAGCAGCTCGCCGTCGCGGTGATCGGCCAGGATGACGCTGCCGCGGCCGAACCCCGGGTTGCCGAGCTGCCCCGGGCCGACGTGCCGCGCCACCTCCAGGACCCGCCCGCGGGCCAGCACCGTGCCGTCGAGCGCGGCCTCCAGCCGGTCGCGGGCCGGGCTCTCCCCCGCCGCGAGGACCCGGCGGCCGAGCGCCAGCGCGGCACTCGTGGTCCCCGGGATCGAGCACGCGGCCAGCTCGCCGGCGGGGATCGGCGCGAGCGCGAACGCCGCCCACCCGCCGGAGCCGGCGACGAACGCCCGCGCGCCGCGTTCGACCGTCGCGTCCGAGCCGGCCGCCAGCAGCATGACCTGGCCGCTCTGTTCGGCCAGCGCGGCCGGTGCGACGCCGCGGCCGGTCGCCGCGACCGCCAGCTGGTCGAGCCGGGGCAGGCCGCGGCCGGAGAGGTCGGCGTCGGCGTAGTCGAGGCCGAGTTCGCCGGCGACCGCCAGGGGCATCAGCCCGTTGAGGCCGCCGATCTCGATGGACATGACCGCGTCGGCGCGCTCGCCGGTCCAGCGTTCGACCGCGGCGACGGCGGACGCGAACTCGTCCCCACCCGGCAGTTTCTCGGTGAACGCGGCCGTCGCGCCGACGACGCCGACCGGCACCACGCGGGCGCCCGGCGGCAGCTCCGCCACCGGCCGCACGTCCGGCTCGTGGCCGCGTTCGAGGACGCGGCGCAGCAGCACCGCGGCGGTGGCGGTGTCCCCGCCGCCGCCGGACCCGAGCAGCGCCACCCCGCGTTCGAGGGCGGCCACGTCACCAGCGGTGATGCGCATGACTGACCACAGTAGACGAGCTCAGCGCAGGGCGTAGCCACCGTCGGGGTAGAGCGTCGACCCGGTGGTGTAGGTGCTGCCGAACAGGTACAGCACGGCATCGGCCACTTCGGACTCCTTCCCGACGCGGTGCAGCAGCGTGTCCGCGCGGTACTGCGCGAAGCTCGCCTCCCGCACGTCCGCCGGGCGCCCGGCCCAGAGGTCGCCGTCGATCGTCCCCGGCGCGACGACGTTCACCCGGACCGGCGCCAGCTCGACCGCGAGCCCGCGCCCGAGTCCTTCGACCGCCGCGTTGCAGGCGACGTACGCGGGTGCCGCCCCCGGCGGCCGGACGCTCGCCGCACCCGACATCAGCGCAGCGAGTCCTGGTCGGTGCTGTCGACGACCTGCCAGGTCCCACCGACCTCCTTCGCCGCCGTCGACAGCTTCTCCGGCGTCCGCCCTCCGAGGTGGACCGACGCACCGGAAGCGGCGGCCCGCCGGGCGACCTCCAGCCCGATGCCCGACCCGCCACCGATGATCACGACGCGCTTCCCGGCCAAGCTCACGCGATCTCCTCGACGGGGACGAAGGGATGCGGCAGTCCGAACGCACCCGGGCCGAAGATGTCGAGGGCCTCCGGCGTCCGCATCAGCTGCGGGGTCGAAATGCCGACGACGGTGACGCGCTGGCCGTACCGCAGCGTCTCGGTGGTGATCGGCTCGGCCGTCGACGCCTCCAGCACGCAGATCAGGTCCGGCACCACGCACCGCACCTCACCATCCACAGTGGCCAGCAGGTTCTCGTTCTGGAACAGGATCTCCAGCTTGCTCGCGCCGTCGAACGACACCGCCGCCGCGCGCCCGCGCGCGAAGCCCGCCTCGGTCCGGCGCTCCACATCGGACACCTTGCCGCGGAACAGCACCCGGAGGTGCTGGTACGGCGTCGAGCGCAACGCCGAAGCCAGCCGGTCGACCGGATCCTCGTTGCGCGAGCGGGCTTCGCGAATCGTCCGGCCGACGGTCAGCGCCAGCGAAAGCGTTTGCGGCACGGCGGTCCGCTTGACGTCGGCGCCGCTCATCGCGTACTCGGCGATGTGCGCGACGCCGCCGAGCCGGATCGTGACGCCGCGGGCCAGCCACTCCATCCGCCGGTTGTCCGCGCCGGTGTCGATCACCGTGGTCTCGCCGCGTTCACCGCCGATCGCCATCGGCGAGCCCGGGATACCGTATACACCGAACGTCTCCATCTGCAGCTCCGGGAACGCCCGGCCCATACCGTCGGCGTCGACGACCGGCAGGCCGAGCCGCGCGCCGACCAGCAGCGGGATCATCGAGTTGATGCCGCCGCACTCGATCGGCATGGTGGCGTCGGCCCGCTTCCCGAGGTGCTTCTCCAGCGTCCGCAGGGCCAGCACCGGCTCGGAGCCGTTGGGCAGCTTCTCGTGCACCACGGTCGGCGCACCCATCTGCGCGGTCGGGATCACCAGCGCGTCGTCGTCCACTTCGGACGGATCCAGGACGGTGATGGGCCCGTGCTCCCGGATGGCCTCGCGCACGAGCAGCCGGCCGACGTAGGGGTCGCCGCCCCCGCCGGTGCCGAGCACCGCGGCGCCGCGGGCGAGGTCGGGCAGGTCGGCCTCGGTCAGGGTCCAGCTCACCCGGCCACCCCGATCGGGTCGATGTCGTAGCCGAAGTACCGCGGCCCGGCGAGCGCGATGCCCTCCGGCGTGTGCCAGCGCGGGTCGGCGGGCGCGGCGATGACCGTGACGCGCTGGCCGAACCGCAGGCCTTCGGTCGTCACGGCTTCCCCGGTCTCGCGTTCCAGCGTGCAGATCAGATCGGGCACCGACGCCTCGACCACGCCGTCGCGCTCGGCCACCAGGTGCTCGTTCTGGAACCGCAGCACCAGTTCCGCGCCGGTGTCACCGTCCATTCCGGACAGCCGGGCTTCTCCGCGGGCGAACCCGGTGACGGTGCGCCGGGCGACGTCGACGACCTTGCCGGAAAACAGCCGCCGCCCGCCCAGCCGCTCGACGACCCGCGCGACCGGGTCGGCGTGCGCCGCGCGCGCGGCCCGGACCAGCGCGCCCAGCTCGGCGCACAGGCTGAGCGTGCCGGCCACGAGCGACTCCCGGGCCTGCGCCCCGGACATCGCGTAGTTGCTGATCATCGCCGAACACCCCATGTCGATGGTCGCCGACCGGGCCAGCCGCTCGGCCCAGCGATTGTCGACGGTATCCAATACTCCGCGGTTGCCCTTTTCGTCGGCGATGGACATCGGCGTGGCGCGGATTCCATACAGTGTGGGAAGTACCATCTGCAGCTCCGGGAACGCGCGGCCCATCCCGTCGGCGTCGACCAGCGGCAGGCCGAGCTGCGCGGCCGCGACGACCGGGATGAGCGAGTTGACCCCGCCCGCCTCGGCGCACGCGATGTGCGTCAGCTCCTTGCCGAGATAGCCGGCGAGCGTGCGGGCCGCGAGCCCGACCTGGTCGGCCGACGGCAGCTTCTCGACCATCACGGTCGGCGCGCCCATCATCGCCACGGGCAGCACGACAGCGTCGTCGGCGAGGTCCGCCAGGGGGACCAGCGGCACCGAGCCGTGCGCGCGGACCGCCGAAGCGGCCAGCAGGCGGCCGATGTACGGGTCTCCCCCGCCGCCGGTGCCCAGGATCGCCGCGCCGCGCGCGATGTCGTGCAGGTCGTGCTCGGTGATCTCGCGCATCACGCCCCCAGCTGCAGGTCGCCGACGGCCTTGGCGCGGATGCGCGTGGCGTTGCCGGGCAGGTACGGGATGGGCACCTCGTCGAAGTCGACGATGCCGACCGACGCCGGCGAGGCTCCGGCGGCGACCGCACGATCGATGGCTTCCTGCTTCGCCTCCTCGACGACGGCGTCGCGGCGGCCGGGTTCGATCACGTAGACGCGATCGACCTCACCGCCGATCTGCGCGATGGCCGCACCGATCGCGTTGGCCACGGCATAGTTCTCCGGCCGGTGCACGGCGCCGCACCCCGCCAGTTCGTCCGGCAGCAGCACCGAACCGCCGCCGACCGCCACCACCGGCAACGGCTCGGCCGACGTCCGCATCCGTTCGACCACATCGGACACGTCGGCGGCGATCTTCTCGAGCGCCGCCCGGACCAGCGAGCGGTCCAGGTGCGCGACCAGTGACGCGTCCCCGATGTCCGCCCGGCCCGCGGCCACCGCGATGTCGGTCGCGGTCAAAGTGTCCCCGCCGAAGACGAGGGCCTTCGACGTCAGCTCGTAGCCGACCGAATCCGGGCCCACGGTGACGTTCCCGCGCACCCGGCTGCCACCGCCGATGCCGATCGACAGCACGTCCGGCATCCGGAAGTTCGTCCGGATCCCCGCAACGCTGACATCGGTGGTCGCCTCACGGGGGAAGCCTTGCCGCAGGACGCCGACGTCCGAAGTCGTGCCACCGACGTCGACCACCGCGCAAGTGTCCAAACCGGACAGCACGGCCGCGCCGCGCATCGAGTTCGTCGGCCCCGAGGCGAAGGTGGCCACCGGGTAGCGGCGGGCGAAGTCGACGTCCATCAGCGTGCCGTCGTTCTGGCTCAGGTACAGCGGCGCGGTGATGCCCGCGCCGGTGACCGACGCCGACAGCCCGTCGACGATGTGCGCGGCCAGCTCGCGCAGCGCCGCGTTGATCACCGTCGCGTTTTCCCGCTCCAGCAGGCCGATCCGGCCGATCTCGTGGGACAGCGAGATCGCGACGTCCGGCAGCTGCGCGGCGATGATCTCGGCCGCGCGGGTCTCGAACTCGGCGTTGACCGGGGAGAAGACCGAGGTGATGGCGACGCTGCGCACCCCGGCCTCCCCCATGTCGTCGGCGGCCTTGCGCAGCTCGCTTTCGTCGAGCTCCGCGATGTGGCGGCCGTCGAACTCGTGTCCGCCGTGGACGAGGTAGCTGCGCCCCGACACCGCGTCGACGAGCCGCTGCGGCCAGTCGACCATCGGCGGCAGCGACGCCCCGGCCGGCAGGCTCAGCCGCACGGCCGCGGTCGGCGCGAGCCGGTGGGCCTCGACGAGGGCGTTGATGAAGTGCGTGGTGCCGATCATCACCGCCCGCACCGCCGCCGGGTCGAACGCGCGTTGCCGCTGCAGGCCGTCGATCGCGGCGACGATGCCCGAGGTGACGTCCGCGGTCGTGCTGGTCTTGACCGAGGCGAGCACCTGACGGCCGTCGAGCAGGACAGCGTCGGTGTTGGTGCCGCCGACGTCGATGCCGATGCGCACGAAGATTCTCCTTAAGCAGACTGGACGGCGGGAGCGGTCTCGGCGGTCCGGCTGCTGCCGAATCCCCGCACCAGGCCGAGCTTCCCGGCGACGACGTACAGGACGAAGGCCACGACGAGCGAGTTGATGCTCGGCAGGCCCCATTCGACGAACTCGCCGAAGAGCGCGGCGGCGATCCAGACGACGAGCGTCGCGGGCACCCACGCCGGCGCGTCCTCGGGGACGGTGCCGCGCGCCCGGGCGGATTCCAGGTCACCGCGCCACTTCTTCACGACGAAGTACTCGGCGACCATGATCCCGGCGATCGGCGGGAACGCGACGCCCAGCACGGTGAGGAAGTCGGTGAACTTCGCCAGGATCCCGGCCGCGGCGAGCAGGCTGCCCGCGACACCGAGCACGGCGGTCACCAAGCCGCGGTGGGCCTTGCGGCCGGACACCGTGCCGATGAAGTTCACGACACCGAGGCCCGACGAGTACAGGTTCCAGTCGTTGATCTTCATCGTGCCGGCGATGACGATCAGCAGCCCGATCCAGCCGACCGACGACGTCACGATGGTGGTGATCCCGGCGCTGCCGACGGCGTGCGCGAGCAGGACGCCGGACAGGCCGATGACGTACTCGCCGAGCGTGATCCCGACGAGCGTCTGCTTGACGACGTCGGCGGTGGTGCGGTTGAAGCGGGTCATGTCCGGGGTGATGACGGCGCCGACGATGAAGCCGCCGGCCACCAGTGTCGTGCCCTGCAGCAGGCTCAGCGACGGCCCGGGCGGGGCCGAGGAGACGAGCGCGCCGAGGTCGTGGCGGGTCAGCTCCGAGATGATCGACCAGCCGACGAGGACGAGGAACGCCGGGACGGTCAGGTACGCCGTCCAGGCCATGGAGTGGAAGCCGCGCACGACGATCGCGGTGACGAGCAGGCCGAACACGAGCGCCCAGCCCCACTCCGGCAGGCCGCCGATGAGCGACACGAGACCCTGCGCGGAAACGGCGGACTGGATGCCGAACCAGCCGATGAGGCTGATCCCGATGGCGAGCCCGATGAGCGCCGAGCCGCCGCGGCCGAAGCCGGTCCAGCGGGCGATCATGGACGTGGACAGACCTTCGCGGACGCCGATGACGCCGACGAGGATCGTGATGAGCTCCAGGATGACCGAGCCGAGGGTGAAGGCCAGTACCGCGGTCCAGAAGCTCATCCCGAAGCCGACGGTGGCTCCGAGCAGGAACTGGGACAGGGCGGACACCTGGCCGAACCGCTGGACCGCGACCGACCACCACGAGTACCGGGCGTGCTCCGGCACTCTGGTGAGGGCATAGTCATCGACACCGACTGTTGAGGCCACGCCGACCTCCTAATCCGGGAAGGGGAACGGTTCCCCGCACCGTAAGCAGCGGTCCCGGCGGCGTCACCGTGCGATGTGCACAGTCCCTGCCTGACGACTGTGCATTCAGCCCAGGGGGTCCAGCCCGGTCAGCGTGACACTTTCCGCCCAAAGCCGCCCGGCGGCCGCGTCGTCGGTCAGGTTCGTCCAGCGCTCTTCGAGGCGGGGGCGGCCGCGCAGGCCGAACACGCGCGGGCCCCACAGCTGCCCGCCGGTGACGTCCGGGCCGAGCACCGCGCGGACCGCCGGCCGCGCGCCGGCGTCCTTGCCCTGCAGGAGCGCGCGGGCGGGCAGACCGCACAGCCATTGGCCGGCGGTGCGGACATGCACCGGTGGCCGCGACGGCGTCAGCGAGTCGAGCGCGCCACCCGGGTGGGCCACCACGCTCAGCCGCTTCGAACCGGCCTCGCGCAGCCGCCGGTCGAGTTCGACGGCGAAGAGCATCTGGGCCGCCTTGGACCGCTCGTAGGCACGCTTCGGCTGGTAGTCGCGCTCGCTCTGGAGGTCGGCGAAGTCGAGGCTCGTGGACTTCGCCGCGAAGCTGCCGGTGGTGATGATGCGCGCGTCCGGTGCCAGCCGCGGCATCAGCCGGGCGACCAGGGCGAAGTGGCCGAGGTGGTTGGTGCCGAACATCAGCTCGTGGCCGGCGGACGTCTCGCGGCGAGGCGGGTGGTCCAGCATGACCCCGGCGTTGCAGACGACGGCGTCGAGCTCGCCGGGGTCGACCGCTTCGAGCGAGGCCAGGTCGGCGAGGTCGAGCCGGACGTGCTCGACCTTCGCCCCGGCGACCCGTGAGCGGATGGCGGTCCGCGCGGCTTCCGCCTTCGCCGGGTCGCGGCTGCCGATCACCACCTCCGCGCCGGCCGAAGCCAGCTGTTCGGCGGCGAAGTAGCCGATCCCGGCGTTGCCCCCGGTCACCAGCACGCGCATGAACGTCCCCTCCCCGTGCCAAGCTGTCCCGCATGGAGAACGCTACCGGCTACCGGCGGTCGGCCGGCTCGGCCCGCGGCGAGACACGACGCCGGGAACTACTGGCGAGGATCACCGACGACGTCGCCGAGAACGGTCTCGTCGACTTCTCGCTGCGGCGCGCGGCGAGGTCGGCCGGTACCACGCACAAGGTGCTGCTCTACCACTTCGAAAGCGCCGAAGACCTGCTCCGCCAAGTGGTCTTTTCGTTGCGTGAGCGGCGGATCGGCAACGCGCTGACCGCGGTCGCCGCCTCGTCGTCGTCGCTGGCCGACCGGGTCCGCGCCGCCTGGGTGAGCCTGCGCGACGAGGAGTCGGAGCTGCGGCGGGTCCTCGACCAGGCGATGGGCCTGGCGATGTACGACCCGGGCCGGTACGCGGCGCTCGGGCGCGGCGCGTCCCAGCAGTACCTGCCGACGCTGGTGTCGTTCTGCCCGGCGGACTGGCCGGAGCAGCGGAAGTCCGAGGTCGCGTCGATGATCCTCGCGACGCTGCGCGGCTTCCTCGTGGACCTGCTGACCAGCTCGGACGGTGACGGCGCGGCCGCCGGGTTCGAGGCACTGCTGCGGGCGGTCGAACGGGAGGAAGCGGCTTCCTGACGTCTCGACAGTTTGCGAACCACGTGGTTCACTTCCGGCATGCGGATCGAGCTGACTGCGGGAACCGTCGAGTACACCGACACGGGCGGGCCGGGCCCGGTCGTCGTCTTCGTCCACGGCCTGCTGATGGACGGGACGCTGTGGGACGGGCCGGTCGCCGAGCTGGCCGGCCACCGGTGCGTCGTCCCGACCCTGCCGCTGGGCGCGCACCGGGTGCCGATGCGCGAAGACGCCGACCTTTCGATGAGTGGCATCGCCGCACTGCTCACGGAGTTCGTCGAGCGCCTCGACCTGCGGGACGTCATCCTCGTCGGCGTCGACACCGGGGGCGCGCTGGTGCAGCTGCTGATGGCGGACGGCGCGCCTCGGGTGAGCGGCGTGGTGCTCGGCTCGTGCGACGCGTTCGACAACTTCCCGCCCGGGCTCACCGGCAAGACGCTGGTCGCCACCGGAAAGCTGTCCCCTGGACTGTTCGGCGCGTTCATGCAGCAGATGCGGCTGCGCCCGGTCCGGCGGCTCCCGATCGCGTTCGGCTGGCTGACCAAGCGCGGTGACGCGGCGACGGCCCGCTGGATCCGCCCGCTCCTGGCCGACGCGGCGATCCGCCGCGACACCGTCCATGTCCTGCGGGCGGCGGGCGCTTCGCCGGACTTCCTGCTCGAGGCGGCCGAACGGCTGCCGAGCTTCGACCGGCCGGTGCTCCTGGCCTGGGCGACCGAGGACCGCGTCATGCCGCTCGACCACGGCCGGCGGCTGGCCGCGTTGCTGCCGAAGGGAAAGCTCGTCGAGGTGGCCGACAGCTACACGCTGATCCCGCTGGACCAGCCGGCGGAGTTCGCGCGGCTGATCAAGGAGTTCACAGCCGGCTGAGGCCGTGGAGGATGCGTTCCATCAGCTCGAGGCTCGGCCGGTTCCCCGATCCCTTCCGAGCGGTGTGCACGGCGACGATCCCCCGGTCCGCCAGGTCGGACAGCAGGACCCGCGCCACCCCCAGCGGGATCCGCCGCCGCGCCGCGACTTCGGCGACCGACTGCGACGTCCGGAGCAGCGCGCAGATCTCCGACTCCTCCGTCGTACTCCCCCGTACCACCGCCCGCCCCCGCTGGGTGATCGACACGAGCGTCTCGATCGGGAGGTCCCGGGTCGGACGCGTTCGGCCATGGGTGCGGAAGTACGGGCGGACCATCCCCGCCCCGCCTTCTTCGAGCACGGACCCCCAGTGCACAGCCAGCTCCTCACGGCGATTAATCCTTGTCGGCGATTATTTGACCTAATGATCGAGTAGGCCGCAATCGACCGAACAGAGCAACGCCGGAAAAACAGCAGGTCAGCCAGCCAATGGCGGTGCGGTACTGCCCCGAAGGACTAGTTGTGTCCCGAGAATCGACGGCGATGTCGCGATTTTTCCACCGGACAATCGCGCGAGCAGGAGGCGGCCGGCCCGCTCGCCGAGCTCGGCCACGGGCTGCGCGACCGTGCTCAGCTCGAGCAGGCCGGCGAGGTCGTGGTCGTCGAACCCGAGCACCGAGACGTCCGCCGGCACCCGCAGCCCCGCCCGGCGCAGCGTCCGCAACGCCCCGAACGCCATTTCGTCCGACGCGGCGAACACCGCGGTCGGCCGGCGGGACAGGCCGAGGAGAGCACTCATCGCCCGCTCCCCGCCCGCGACGGTGAACCCGCCCCCGGTCTCGAACGCGGGATCCGGCTCGCGGCCGTCGTCCCGGCACACCGCGTGGTAGACCTCGCGGTAGGCCGCGAGCCGCCGCAGCGGCGTCGTGAACCCGAGCGGGATCGGGGCGCTCTCGCCGATGAACGCGATTTCGCGGTGACCCAGCTGGACGAGGTGGCGCATCGCGGTCACCGCGGCGCCGTGGTCGTCGATCCCGACGGAGTCCCCGCCGGGTTCCTCGGTGCCGATCGTGACGAGCGGGACGTCGAGACCCAGCAGCAGCTCGCGTTCGGTCTCCGCCAGCGGCAGGGAGAGCACGAGCACCGCGTCGACGCGGCGGCGCAGCGGCAGGCCGGCGAAGAACCGCTCGCGGCCCGGACCGTCGCCGAGGTTGTAGAGCAGCAGGCTGATCCCGGCGTCGCGCAGCACCCGCTCGACCCCGGAGATGAGCCGCGAGAAGTACCAGCGGTCGACGTAGGGCACGATCACGCCGACCGTCCCGGTCCGGCCCGTGGCCAGGCTCGACGCGGCGGGCGAGATGGCGTAGCCGAGCTCCGCGGCGGCCGCGAGCACCCGCGTCCGCGTGCGGACGGCGACGCCCGGCAGCCCGCGCAGGGCCCGCGACACGGTGGCCGCCGAAACGCCCGCCAGCCGCGCCACGTCGTCGAGCTTCTCCGGCATCTCCTGCCCCATTCGTTGCAAGCGCTTGCAACCATCCGAGTTTCTGCCATTGACACTGCCCTTGATCAAGGCTAATCATCAATGCAAGCGCTTGCAATACTCCGCCTGTCCGGCAAGGAGGCCGACATGCGCCTGCTCCTCCCCGTCACCGGCGCGGTCCTGCTGGCCGCGAGTGCGCTCACCGCGTGCTCCACGGCCGGCGGCCTGACGATCAACCTGTACATCTCGCCGGAGGACCACCTGCAGACGGTGGTCGACCGGTGCACGCAGGAGGCCGCGGGCCGCTACAAGATCGTCTACAACAAACTGCCCCGCGGCGCGGACGGCCAGCGCGAGCAGATGGTCCGCCGGCTCGCCGCGGGCGACACCTCGCTGGACGTGCTCGGCCTCGACGTCACGTGGGTGCCGGAGTTCGCCGAAGCGGGCTGGGCCGAGGAGTGGACCGGCGCGAGCGCGGCGGCGGCCACGCGGGACGTGCTGCCCGGGCCGCTGGCGACCGCCAAGTGGAACGGAAAGCTGTACGGCGCAACGAAGAACACGAACGTCCAGCTGCTCTGGTACGACGACCGGATCACGCCGTCGCCGCCGAAGACGTTCGACGAGCTCATGACGCGGGCGCAGCAGCTCAAGGCGACCGGGAAGCCGTACCAGGTCGTGTTCACCGGCGCGCAGTACGAAGGCCTGGTCGTCTTCTACAACACGCTGGTCGCCTCGGCGGGCGGCCACATCCTGTCCGACGACGGCAAGTCCGTGGTGATGGACGACGGCGCGGTCCGCGCGCTGGAACTGCTGAAGCAGCTCACGACGGCGGGGATCACGGACCCGTCGCTGACGAACCAGAAGGAGGACGAGATCCGCCAGGCGTTCCAGCGCGGCCAGGCGGCGACCGAGCTGAATTGGCCGTTCGTGTATGCCTCCTACGCCAAGGAAAAGCCGCAGGACCTGGCGCACTTCAAGTGGACGCGCTACCCGTCGGTGGTCGCGGGCCGGCCCAGCCGGGTCACGATCGGCGGGTTCAACCTGGCGGTATCCACGTATTCGCAGCACAAGCCGGAGGCGTTCGAAGCGGCGTTGTGCCTGCGGAACGCGACCTCGCAGAAATACCAGGCCCTGGTCGACGGTATCCCACCGAGCATCGCATCGATCTACCGCGACAACGCGCCCTTGGATCCGGCGAAACCGGCGGACCCTCGGTCAAACCCCACAATGGCCGACCAGTACCCGATGAAGGGCGACATCCAGGCGGCCCTGACGGACGCGGCGGTCCGCCCGCTGACCCCGGCGTACCAGAACCTCTCGACGGTGATTTCGAAGGTGCTGTCACCCCCGGCGGAGATCGACGTCCAGGCCACGGCCGACGAGCTGCGCGAACGGTTGACGGACGCGCTGAACTCGCGGGGCATCATCCCGTGACCCGGTCGTGAGTGGGAAACAGTGTTCCCACCCTGTTTCACCCTCACGACCGGCGCGGCGGGTCAGAGACGGATGGGCTTCTTGTTCATGAATTCCTCGATGCCCAGCGGCCCCAGCTCGCGGCCGATGCCCGACCGCTTGATGCCGCCGAACGGCAGGTCCGCCTCCGAGCCGCCCGACTTGTTCAGGTAGACCATTCCCGCCTCGATGCGGCGGGCCACCCGCACCGCGCGTTCGCGGTCCGTGCCGAACACGCTCGCGCCCAGGCCGAACGGGGTGTCGTTGGCCAGCGCGATCGCCTCCTCCTCCGTCTCCGCGCGGAACACCAGCACCACCGGGCCGAAGATCTCCTCGTGGTACGCCGCCATCTCCGGCGTCACGTCGGTGAGGACCGTCGCCTCCAGGTACGCGCCCGGGCCGGGGACCCTGCGGCCGCCCGCGCGCAGGGTCGCGCCTTCGCGGATCGCCGTCTCGACCTGGGCCGCCACCTCGTCCGCCGCCGCGATCGAGGCCAGGGGCGGCAGCGTCGTCGCCGGGTCGGCCGGGTCGCCCGGCACGTAGTACTCCGCGACGCGCTTGGCCAGCCGGTCCACGAACTCGTCGTAGAGGCCGCCCAGCACGATCATCCGCTTGGGCGCGTTACACGACTGGCCGCAGTTGCGCATCCGGGCGGTCGCGGTGACCTTGACCGTCTCGTCCAGGTCGTCGGTGTCCAGCACGATCAGCGGGTCGGACCCGCCCAGCTCCAGGACGCACTTCTTGAGGTTCCGTCCGGCTTCGGCCGCGACGGAGATCCCGGCCTGCTCGCTGCCGGTCAGTGAGACACCGACCAGGCGCGGGTCGGCGAGCATCCACGGGACCTGCCGGCTCGACGCGAACACGTTCACGTACGCGTCCTCGGGCACGCCCGCGTCCCGCAGCACGCTCTCGATGGCCGCCGCCGAGCGCGGGCAGATCGAGGCGTGCTTGAGCAGGATCGTGTTGCCCAGCACCAAGTTCGGCGCGACGAACCGGGCGACCTGATAAGCCGGGAAGTTCCACGGCATGACGCCGAGCAGCGCCCCGATCGGCTCCTTCGTCAGCACGGCTTCCCCGCCGCGGATCGGGATCGGCTCGTCGGCCAGCAGATCCGGGCCGCGGTCGCCGTAGTACCGGAAGATGTCGGCGACGACGCCGACCTCGCCGCGGCCTTCGTTGATCCGCTTGCCCATCTCGAGGGTCATGATCGCGGCCAGCTCGTCCGCGCGTTCGGCGAACAGCTCCGCCGCGCGCAGCACGATCGCGGCCCGCTCGGCGACCGGCCGGGCGCGCCAGGCCGCGAACCCGCCGTGGACGCGGCCGATCGCGGCGCGGACCTCGTCGTCGGTCGAGTTCGGGATCTCCTCCACGAGTTCACCGGTGGCGGGGTTGGTGACGGAATACATGGCGGTCTCCTCTGCCCAGGCGGCCTACTGAGGCTACTGCATACTGTATACACCATGGCATCAACGATCGACACCCGCGCGGCGGTACCCGTCAGCGCGTGATCGACTATCGTTCCCCCATGACGCTGGAGATCACCGGCGGATCCTCTTTCTCCGCCCTGGCAAGGGAAACCGGTCAGTGGACCCGCCGCTACGCAGGGGGCGCGGTCACGTTCGGCTGCCCGGCGCGCTCGCCCGAACGCGCGCCGCGTGTCTGGAGCAGCCGCGGCCTGGGCCTGCCGAAGTCCGAATTGCCGGGGTTCGCCGCGCAGCTGCGCCGCGTCATGAAGCACGAGACGTACTGGATCGCCCGGGCCGCATGCGCCGATCGCCGCGCCGGCGACGCGACACGCTGGTCACCAGGACGCTACGACGACGAAGACGGCTTCGTCTACTTCACGGGCCCGTGCACGCATGGTGATCCGTGGCCGGGATACCGGCCCGCGGAAGAATTCACGATCACGCTCCCGCACGTCCGGGGACTGCGGATCCGGGTGGCCGCCTACCTGGCCGGATGACATGAAAGAGCAAGGCCGGGTAGTTAGGGCGGTGTGGGTCGTGTCAAGGGGCTTGTCGCGGCGTCGGTGACGGTCACGTCGATGACGACTTTCAGGCAGGCGCG